>JAIYBO010000202.1 GCA_027488495.1 Bacteroidota bacterium
CTCGTTTTGTGGTAGCTGTTGCCGGCGATATCATGCGCATGCCGGGCTTGCCCAAAGAACCCGCTGCAATGGGCATGGATGTGAAAGACGGTATCATCACCGGATTGAGCTAAGCGCTAAAACGTAAAAACCATATAAAAAGAGGGCCCCGCAATTTGCGGGGCCCTCTTTTTATATGGTCTGTACGTTTTAGCGTTCAGCTCAATCCGGTAATGATACCGTCTTTTACATCCATGCCCATTGCGGCGGGTTCTTTGGGCAAACCAGGCATGCGCATGATATCGCCGGCAACAGCTACCACAAAACGAGCACCGGCATTCACGATCAACTTCTGAATGGTGATGTTGAAGTTTGTGGCACTGCCCACTTGTTTGGCATTGTCGGTAAATGAGAATTGTGTTTTAGCAATACAAACAGGCCATTCGTTGGCACCCAAGGCATCAATTTCTTTGAGGCTCTTTTTGGCTGCATCGGCCAAGATTACGCCATTGCCACCATATACCTTTTGTACAATTTTGTTTAGTTTGTCTGCCACAGAATCTGTGAGTTCATAGGTGTGGTTGATGGGTTTGCTCGGGTATTTTTCTACGATTTCTACCACTTTGCGCGCCAAATCTGCAGCACCTTCACCGCCTTTGGCAAAGCCTTGGTTTTCGGCATAATGTGCGTTGCGCTCAGAGCACCAACCGCTGATCATTTGCAATTCATCTTCGGTATCGAAGTGGAAACGGTTGAGGGCGACCACAACGGTTTGACCGAATTGCTGGAGGTTGTTAACATGTCGCTCCAAGTTTAGCAATCCTTTTTGTAAGGCTTCTTTGTTGGGCAATTTGATTTCTTTTTCAGGACAGCCACCGTGAAGTTTTAAGCTCTGGGTGGTTGTCACCAAAACCGTTGCTGCTGGGGTGATACCGGCCGCTCTACATTTGATGTTTAAGAATTTTTCAGCGCCCAAATCTGATCCGAATCCGGCTTCAGTTACAGCGTATTCTCCATGTTGAAGTGCGGCCCAAGTGGCCATGATGCTGTTACATCCGTGGGCGATGTTGGCGAAAGGACCGCCATGCACGAAAGAAGCACCACCTTCGAGGGTTTGCACGAGGTTTGGTTTGATGGCGTCTTTCAACAAGATGAGAATGGCACCGGTGGCACCCAAATCTTTCATGGTGAAGGGCGTGCCATCGTATTTGTAACCCAAGAGTATCGAATCGATGCGATTGCGCAGGTCTTCCAATCCCGTGCTCAAGCAAAGAATTGCCATGATTTCAGAAGCGGGGGTAATATCAAATCCGGTCTCGGAGGGAATGCCGTTGGCCGATCCACCCATACCGGTGTTGATCATGCGCAAGCTGCGGTCATTGACATCGAGTACTCTGCGCCACAATATTTTTTTCAGGCCATTCGCTGTGCCTTGGTTGTTGTATTGATAATTATCGAGCAGTGCTGCAATGGTATTGTTTGCCGAAGTAATGGCGTGGAAATCACCGGTGAAGTGCAGGTTGATGTCTTCCATAGGCAGTACTTGAGAGTACCCGCCTCCGGCTGCGCCGCCTTTCATACCAAAACAAGGGCCGAGTGAAGGTTCACGCAAGGCCACGATGGCCTTTTTGCCGATGTGGTTTAATCCTTGAGCCAATGCCACCGATGTGGTGGTTTTACCGCTCCCGCTTTTGTTGGGGGTTGTGGCTGTTACCAAGATGAGCTTGCCTTGTGCGATTCGATCTTGGTTGGGGGTGAAGTCTATCTTGGCTTTGTACTTGCCGTATTGTTCGAGGATGTCTGGGTTGATGTTGTTTTCTGTAGCAATCGTTTCGATGCGCTTCAACTGGGCCTGTTGGGCAATTTCAATATCGGTGAGCATAGTGTTTTGTGCGGTAAATATAGGAAAACATTGCGATGAACTAATTCTGCGACAATGAATTTTGTAATTGTTTACTTGGGGTTATCGAATTGTGACGCAATCGTGGGTTTGTTAAATCACAGGTGATATTGTGGTTATGTAAATGCAAACCTTTGTTGATTCAAGGGAAACTTTACGGCACTTGCTTTGCGGACAACTCTATGAAAAAAATAACATTTATCGCACTCCTTGCTGCAACGAGTGCATTGTCGGCTCAAGTCATCGAAAAGGTGAACTATGTGGGTGCATTGCACCGTGATGCTTCTAAGGATTGGACCAAAGGTTGGACCGAATGGAATCCAAAGAATGCCAGTTATGCTTCGGTTACAGATACTGTAACATTGAACGATGCAAGTAGCATCAAGAAAATTACTAGCACTGTTACTCTCGATGCAAAAACTGTGTATTTGTTGAGAAGTATGTTGGTGGTAGAAAGCGGTGGAAAGTTGGTAATCCCTGCGGGTACTGTAATCCGTGGTGAAGCGAATTTGGCTGCTACGCCTAAGAACTATGCAACCATCGTGGTTGAGCGTGGTGGAATGATTGATATTCAAGGTACAAATACCAAACCTGTAGTAATGACTTCATCAAAAGCTGCTGGATCTAGAGATCGCGGTGATTGGGGTGGTTTGGTGATTTGCGGTAAGGCTGTGAACAACCAAGGTTCTGATGTTCAGTTGGAAGGTTTTAACAACGTTTCTGTGAACAACGCTTTGGGTAAGTTTGGTGGTACGGATGACAAAGACAATTCTGGTAGCATTAAATATGTGCGTATCGAATTTGCTGGTTTGGCTTTCGAACCAAACAAAGAGGTGAACTCTTTGACCATGGGTTCTGTAGGTTCAGGTACTACCATCGAAGGTGTACAAACTTCTTTTGGTAACGATGATGCTTTTGAATGGTTTGGTGGTACTGTAAACTGTAAGAAGATTGTATCTTATAAAACCACTGACGATGATTTCGATACAGATTTTGGTTACCGTGGAACGGTTCAGTTTGGTATTGCCGTTCGCGACACCAACTACTACGATTTGTCTTGGAATGCAACTTCAGGTGCATCTACATCTGAAACTTTTGAAAGTGATAACGATGCTGCCGGTTCTGGTAAAACACCTTACACTGCTGCAATATTCTCAAACATCACCTGCGTAGGTCCTGTGTCTTTGGATAAAACATACAACGACTTAACTGCAACTCAAAAAGGTGCTTTCCGTAGAGGTGCTCGTATCCGTCGTAACAGCCGTTTGAGCATTGTGAATTCAATTTTCATTGGATACCGTAACTTTATCATGTTTGATGGTGACAGTACCATCGTTGCTGCTGGTGTGAAGTCTAGCACTATCAGCGAAAAGGGTAACTTGTTCCGCAATAACTACATCGCGAATACTGCTGCTGCCGCTGCCGCTGGTACAACGAACACTGGTCTTGCTGAAGTAGATTCTAAAAATACACCATCTGCATTGGACGCTTGGATTAAGTTGAGTGGAAATGCGAACATGGTTGATAAAGCCAAGTATAGCACCGGTTTGATTTTGGTTGATCCTAAAAATGCTACCGCTCCTGATTTCCGTCCAGTTTCTACCAACACTGATTTGATTGGTAGCAGTGACTATTCTGCCACTTTGTTGAACAGCATTGGAACTTATGCCGCATGTGATAACATTTCTACTGATGCTGCTTCAGTTACAGTAAAATCTGGTAGTGACGCTTCTTTCTTCGTTACATTCCCCGATATTGATGCAACTTACAATTGGCAGTTGAACAAAGGTGCCGGTTTTGCTTCTGTTACGAACGGTGCAACCTACGCTGGTGCCAACAATGATACTTTAACAGTAAAGTCTGTAACCATGAGCAACAACGGTGAATTGTATCGTTGTTTGGTGAACACTCGTTGGTGTAAAGATACCAGTGCATCTGCCAAATTGACTACTTTGTTCAAGGCATGTACTTTGATCACAACCCAGCCTAGCAATGCAAGTCAAACCATTGGTTCAGACGCCAAATTCTCTGTAGCCGTGAACGATACTGCTGCTAAATTTGCTTGGCACACTGATTTGGATTTGGGTATGCAACAGTTGCCTACTGCAAACGCCAAATACGTGGGTGCTAATACCAAGAGTTTGACAGTAAAATCGGTTGCCTTGAAGAACCACCAACAGTCGGTGAAGGTGATTGCATTTACAAACGTTTGTATCGATACTTCAAACACTGTAAAGATTGCTATCGTTGATTCTTGTATCGCTTTCAAGAGCGTGAAGGTTACCGATACTTTGTTGGTCCGTTTCTCTGTGAAAGTGAGCAGTTTGGATAAAGGTCAGTTGATCAAAGTGTATCCCAACCCAGCACAAAACCAATTGACAATCGACAATGGTAACTACAGCGACTTCGCTGGTTACACTGTAAATGTTTACAACAGTGTTGGTGCCGTTGTTTATACCCAAGCCATCAATCAGCAAGTGTATACCATCGATTTGAAATCATGGTCTTCTATAGGTGTATATCGCATGGAATTGACTGATAAGTCGGGTGCTAAAATTGCGGTGAAAACGATCGTATTAAACTAATTCAGTTTAATTATTCACAATTGGGGCACCGAGAGGTGCCCTTTTTGTTTTTATATGGGATATGTGAAGGGATTGGTCGATTCGAATATTAAGTGTCAAAATGACACCAACTTTATTGTCATAACTTTGTTACATTCACAATCAAGGTATGAAAAACATCGGGATCGACGCTATTGCTTACAGTGTGCCATCGCACCAACTTCCCATTGCGGCGTTGGCCGAGGCAAGGGGTATTGCCTATGCTAAACTCAATGTGGGTTTGGGATTAGAGTCTATGGCGGTGTGTGCGCCCGAGGAAACCGTAGATCGTTTGGCGGCGGATGCCATCGCAAAGTTGATTCAACAAAATGGCATCAATCCTCGTGATGTTGGCAAGATGTATTTGGGAACTGAATCGGCGTTAGACGGGGCAAAACCCACCATGACTTATGCGTTGAATCATGCGGAGCAGGCATTGGGTGTTGAGGGAGAAAATGTATTTCAAAACACCGATGTGGTGGATATGACGTTTGCTTGTATCGCGGCATTTGATGCGATGTTGTTGTGTGCCGACTGGATTCGCTGTGCGCCCGGTGCGGGTAGAATGGCGATTGTGGTTGGGGCGGATATTGCGAAATATGATTTGGAATCGAGCGGTGAATATACCCAAGGAGCTGGTGCCGTGGCGATTTTATTGAAGGAAGATCCGCGCATCATGGTGTTGGGCGAAACCGTGGGTGTTGGGATGAAGAGCGAAATGGATTTTTATAAGCCTTTGCGGGTGTTCGATAAATTGCAAGCGTTGAAAGATGCCGCGTCGCTGCTGGGAGTTGCTGTGAGTGAGCATGAATTGCAAGCCAAAATTGCGGAGGCCGAGGCCCGTCGAGCATCAAACATCGCACAGAATCCTACACAGCTGAATGTGGATGCGGATCAAACGCTGTGGTCAATACCGGGTAAATCGCTGAAGGTGAATCGCACCGAGCCGGTTTTTGATGGTTATTTTTCGAATGAATGTTATCGATCGCGCTTGGAGGAGGCCATTGCGCATTACGCAGAACAGGTGCCGGGTTGGCAGGTGAGCGACTGGGAGACATGGATTTTTCACCAGCCGTATGCGTTTCAAGGACGTAGGATGTCGGTCCGCTTCTGGATGCAATCTGTCTTAAAACCTTTGATGTTACAGGGCGATGCGGTGAATTGGATTGAGATGGGGTTGGCGGTATTGGCGGATAAGTCGTGGGATGCGGTTGAAGGCGATGCGGATTTGGAGAAGGTGATTGCGAAGAGTGCGGCTTACAAGGCGTTTGTGGCCAAGGCGATTGCTCCAGGTGAGCGGGCTTCTGCGCAGTTGGGGAACTTATATACCGGATCGGTGTTGATGAGTTTGTGTTCGGTTTTGGCCGATGCGCATGAGCGGGGGTTGAATTTGGCCAATCGCAGAGCGGGATTTTTTGCTTATGGATCGGGCAGTAAGGGGAAAGTGGTTGAGGGAAGGTTTGTGGCGGGTTGCGAGTTGAGTATTGCGGCCACGTCGTTGTTTGGCGATTTATCGTCGCGCAAGGGAATTGATTTTGACACCTACGTGCGTTGGCACGCTTGATGTTTTGGGGCGTTAGAGTGTTTGCGTTGGCTATTTGTTTAGCGGAACGAAACGGTGGCGGTGCCTAGGGTTGCTACTTCTGCTGAAGCGGTTTGATCGGCTTGGATGAATTCCGCGTTGGTGGCGGCACCGGCCATGATGTACATGCCTTTTTTGATGGGTTCGCCGTATTTGGCTGCCAATCGAGTGGCGGCGGCTAGACTTTTCCAAGGGTTGTTCATGATGTCATTGGATGAACCTTCTGCCACTGTGTTCTCATCGATGCGCAATTGCATGTTGAGGTTGTTGAGTGATTCGGTTACGGGCATCCAATCGCCCACTGTGAATCCGATGGAGGAGCAGTTGTCGGCCACCACATCTTCCAGGGAAAATTTGAAGTTTTGGTAGCGAGAATCGATGATTTCGATGGCTGCGGCAACGGCGTCTACGTATTCAATGACTTCGGTTTCATTGAGTTCTCCGGGGATGTCTTTGGCGATGCGGAAGCAGATTTCGGGTTCCACGCGGGGGTGGATATACTGGCTTCGGGAAGTGGTGTTGTTGTTGGGGATGAGCATGGCAGAGGTTAATCGGCCCCAGATGAGGTCATGCACACCCATTTGTTGCATTTTGGCTTCTGAGGTGAAACCCATTTTGAGTCCGATCAAGGTTTCGCCTTCGTTCAATCGCAATTGAATGAGTTCTTTTTGCACTTCATAGGCCTGGTCTAGCGTCAATGATTGTTCGAGGCTAATTTGGGTGATGGGTTTGGCCTGGTGTGCGGCTTGGTGCAGCGATTGGGCGATTTCTTGAATGTTTGCCATGGCGATGTAATACTGCAAAGGTAAGGTTGAGCGAATTGAACTATTGGGAAATAGTCAGAAATAAATCTCAGTAACTACCTTTGAAGGATGATTTCGATGGACGTGATTGAAGCTGCCGCTGCGCGGCTGCGGGATGCACAAACGCAAGGCGTGCCTTGCGAGCCGGTGAGGACCTTGATTGGCGACAGCGATGTGGCGGCGGCGTATGAGGTGCAACGGATCAACAATGCACTGCGCCTGGCCGAAGGCGGGGTGGTGGTTGGACAGAAGATCGGACTGACATCACTGGCTGTACAAAAGCAGTTGGGCGTGGATCAACCCGATTTTGGGTTGTTGTTCGCAGATACTGAAGTAAAAAATGGCGGGGGTGTGAGGGCTTCGGAAATTTTGCAGCCCAAGGCAGAAGCGGAAATTGCTTTTGTGATGAAGCATGATTTAACGGGTGATATCACCTTGGAACGTGCCAAAGCCGCGATTGATTATGCAGTTGGGGCCATCGAAATTGTGGGTTCACGGGTACTGAATTGGGACATTCGGATTACCGATACGGTGGCAGATAACGCCAGTGCCAGTCATTTCGTTTTGGGCGATGTTCGTCAGGATGTGAACGAATTGGATTTGGCGGCGGTGAAAATGCAGTTGAAGAAAAATGGCGAGGTGGTGTCTGAGGGCATGGGTGCTGCATGTATGGGCAATCCCTTGTTTGCGCTGGTGTGGTTGGCCCAAACGTTTGCCGATTTGGGTACACCGTTGAAGGCGGGCGATATTGTTTTGAGTGGGGCATTGGGTCCGATGTGTGCCGGCGAAGCGGGTGATACTTTTGTTGCTGAGATCGATGGTTTTGGTGCGGTAGCATTTTCTTTTGAAGGATAGGATGGATGGGTTTTATACAATTAGCAGCATAGATTGAGTATATATGGGTAAGATCAAAGTAGCCATCATTGGCTCAGGAAATATCGGAACGGATTTGATGATCAAGGTGATGCGCACGGCGAAGCACCTAGAAATGGGTGTTTTTGTGGGCATAGATCCCAGCAGCGATGGATTGGCACGGGCCGAACGGATGGGCGTAGCCACCACCCACGAAGGCATAGATGGTCTGATCAATCACCCTTTGTGGCCAGAAATTGGGTTTGTTTTTGACGCAACTTCTGCCAAAGCCCATGTATACAATTATGATAAAATCAAGGCTTTCGAAGGCAAGCGGGTGATTGATTTAACCCCAGCTGCCATTGGTCCTTTCATGGTGCCCCCTGTAAATTTTGATACATTGGCGGATGTGCCAAACGTGAATATGGTTACTTGTGGCGGACAGGCAACGATTCCGATGGTAGCGGCGGTGAATCGCATCGCAAAAGTGCATTACGGAGAAATTGTGGCGAGCATCGCATCGAAAAGTGCTGGACCTGGAACCAGGGCAAACATCGATGAGTTTACAGAAACTACGGCACACGCGATTGAGCAAGTGGGTGGTGCAACCAAGGGCAAAGCCATCATCATTTTGAACCCGGCAGAGCCCCCGTTGGTGATGCGCGATACGGTGTTTACGTTGAGTGAGTTGGCGGATACTGA
>JAIYBO010000003.1 GCA_027488495.1 Bacteroidota bacterium
GTAAATGTATTAAATCCCCACAATTGATTGCCAAAAAAGGTTTCGCCTGGATTGATGCGCTGAAGATATTCGTTGTCTTTGTTGTAATGAAGAAAGCCCCAATGTGGTTTCATACGAAGTTGTGACATGCCTCGTGCTGATTCTTCAAATTCCTCTTCGTCCTTTGCGATGAAATAATCATTCTTAACACTATCCAGTTGTTTGGTGTTGGCAGAGTCCAGCCCTTGAACCATGCTATCAAGATACTGAAGTTTCTTTTTACCAAAAGAATAGTAGCGCTTTGGCGTAAGGCTAAAAATATCGTTGTTGATCTGTGCGGTGACCGTAGGTGCAACAAAGAAGGCGAAAAGACCCAATATTGCCAGAGGAATGGACTTTGATGTTGGGCGGGTGAAATTCATGCTGCAATTAACTCAATAGCCACGAATTTTTCGGTATTCTCGCCGAGCATCCACAAGATAAACAGAGCTGTTGTATTTTTCGATGAGTTTTTCGAATGTGGCTTGGGCTTTTTCCGGCTGATTGAGTTGATAGGCATATAGCATCCCCAACTGATACAGAGCATTGTCGGCCAAAATATCAAAATTGAAAGCCAAAGCCAAGGTTTCCAACAACTCAGCAGCCTCGGCGAATTTACCTTGGTTTTTTTTCATTCGGGCTTTTACGAAAAGCACTTCATCAGACAATGCATGACCCGGAAATTCCTGAACCACACTGTCTAAAAATAGCCAAGCTTGTTGATGGTGTTGTTGTTTCTCTGCCAATAATGCACGACTGTACCATTGGAGCGCTCTGTAATTGCTATCTATTCCTAGGTTGTCGATGATCACCAAAGCCAATTCCATGGCATCGTTACTGATGAGTTGTGTGGTTGCGCTTTTCAAAACGTCTAACTGCATGCTCGCCCAATCGAAATCGCCTCGAAAGAAGCTGAGCTCTGCTCGCTTGAATTTGGCAAATTGTCCCATTTCCTCTTCTTTGAAATCCTTTTCTACCTGTGCATATAGCAGTTCCGACGACCAAACATCGCCACCTGCCAGTAGCACATCTCCGAGTGCAATTTTCACTTTGGCCAAGGAGGTTTTTTTGATGTAGCTGCCTTCGTTTAGGTACTTTCTGAGTAGGTTTTCGGCCTCCTTCAATGGAGTTTCTGGGAATTTAGTGAGATTGGATTCGGGTTTTTGATTCCGCTCTTTTGTGAATAAGCTATCGTATTGCACCAACAACTGCGCATATCGCAAAGCGTTGTTAAGTGCCGATTCTTGCAAGCCATATTGGTTTTCAAATGCTTGCATTCGATTTTTCAGGGCGATGATTTCTTCGTTGCTGGGATTGCCGAGGAGCGTTTTTTCGTAGTTTACATCGATCCATGCCGATTGCGATTGGATCAAATCAAAACAGGTTTCTTTCAGGTTGATGCAATATTCAAAACACTGAATGGCAACGGTGAAATTCTTGTTTGATTGACATAGCTGTCCCAATTCAAAAACCCGCTCACCATTTTCTTTGAGACGCTTATCGAGTGATTTGGTATACAAAAATGCGGCGCCCCAGTTTTCTTGTTTGATGAACGTCCATTTGAGGCCTTCGGAGAGGGCTGTGATTTCAGGGTATTCTTGAATTTTTTTGAGCAACAATCTTTGCATGATTGCATAATCGAGGCTATCGGTTATATGGCTTTCAAAAACGGGTTTGATGGATTCAAAAGGCATGCCCATGAGCATCATGTTCGTATATTTTTCAAGTCCTTTTTCGCGGTTGCCGGTTTCCATGTAAAGCATGGCAAGTTCATTGGAAATTTCAGGTATTTCGCCCAGGGTTTTTTCTGCTGCTTGAAGCACACTGATGGAAAAATTCTTCAATCCATGTTGTTCGAACCGATTGGCGACATAAAAATGAGAGGCACCCATTTGTTCTTGCGCGCGATTTTCCAACTGATCGATGATGAGTTGTAGTAATTCTTCAGCGCGTTGGGAATGCTTGATTTTGTCCGGGGAATCGGGGTAGGTGGTGTTGATCCAGCATTCATCTACCACATAACTCAACGGATTTTCTGCTTTTTTGATTCGTTTTTTGATCCATTTGATGGCTTTGTCTTGTTCGCCAAGTTTCACCAAACAGATCATGTATCTGTTGTAGCTCAATTCGTCTGAAGGGTCAGCATTTACGATGTCTTCTAGTAATATATTGGCTTTGGCAAATTCATTTTGTTCGAACAGAATATGGGCAATTTGTTTGTTCGGGTCTTCGATTTGGGTGGCTGACGGAGACCGTTTGGGTTGTGCTTTTGTGACATTGGTGATGCAAGAGATGAAGAACAAACACAAAACCCATTTGAGTGCGAGGGCCATGTTGGGCAAACGAAATCGCCGACAAGGTATTGCGAATAAAGGGTTTGAAAATCTGGTCTTCATGGCATGCGTTTAAGTCTGTTGGAAGAAATCGCTGGGGTCTATTTGTTGTTCTACCATTCTGCGATACTGTCCGCCTGAAATACCCATCAGTTCTTCATGGCTTCCTTTTTCGATGATTTCGCCATGTTTGATCAATGCGATGACATTGGCATGGCGGATTGTGCTTAGGCGATGGGCAATCACAATGGATGTTCGGTTGTGCATGAGGGTTTTGAGGGCGGTTTGCACTTGAATTTCACTGTCAGAATCCAAGGCGCTGGTTGCCTCATCGAGGATCAGTACTTTTGGATTTCTCAACATGGCCCGAGCGATGGCGATTCGTTGTTTTTGTCCGCCAGACAACCGCATTCCGCGATCACCTACTAAGGTGTTGTATTTTTCGGGGAAGGATTCGATGAATTCAGCTGCGTTTGCATTTTGGGCCGCTTCGTATATTTCTTCGTTTGATGCTGTGGGTTTGCCGTAGCGGATATTATCGTAAATGCTCCCGCCAAAGAGCATCACTTCTTGAGGAACCAAGGCGAAACCATGGCGATAGTCTGTGATATCAAAATTTGTAATTGGTGTACCGTTGAGCTGGATATTGCCTTGGGTGGGTTGATAAAATTGGTAGAGTAATGCGGCGAGGGTAGATTTTCCCGAACCAGAAGGGCCAACGAGGGCTAGCATTTCACCTTGGTTGATGGTGAGTTCTATATTTTTAATGACGGGGCTATCGTATCTCGATGGATAAGAAAAAGACAGGTTTTGGAAATGTATGGCGCCATCCCAGTTGGGAGAAAGTGTTTTGAGCGATTGGGGATTGTATGAAGAAGTTTGTTTTTCTTGAATTTCGGTGGGTGTATCGATGAGTTCAAGTACGCGTTCGATGGAGCCTAGCGTTTTTTGAATTTGCACAAATTGTTCGGCCATGCCACCAATGCTAC
>JAIYBO010000225.1 GCA_027488495.1 Bacteroidota bacterium
AAATTGTTTTGAGCCAGTGTTGACTGACCTTTAGAAGTTTCAACCTGTTTAGCCAGAGGTTGAGAAGATTTTTTATGTTGTTTGCTGTTCCACTGTAACGACACACCCGCAACCACAATCAAGAGAACGCCGGCAGCCAACCAATACCATATGAATTTGCTCCGGCGTTCTTTGCGGTCAAGGGCAGAGTCTATCGACTGCCACATTGCAGGATCAGGATTCGGGGTAAAATCCTCAAACTGCTGGCTTAACCAATTGTCGATATGTTTGTTACTGTTTTCCAGTTTCCTTGTTCCTTTGTTGTTCAACCAATTCTTTTAACATCACGCGGGCCCTAAAAAGAAGACTTTTACTATTGGCGATACTGATGCCAATGGTCTCTGAAATTTCTTTGTGCGACAATTTATCGATGGCGTAAAGATTCAGTACCACTCGATATTTTTCTGGCAATGCCATCAAACAATTGAGTACTTCATTTACTTCCATGGGTTCATCATCAATCGAAACTTCTTCGGAGTCATCCAAAACATCCATCACTTCAACCATAACTGGTCCACGTGATGATTTTCGGAATTTCGACATGGCAAGATTGATGAATATTCTGCTCATCCATCCTTCCAATTGTGACGCCTCTTTAAGGGTTGCTATGCTGTCAAAGACCTTGATGAAACCATCTTGCAACAAATCTTGAGCATCCGCGCGGCTGTTTGAGTATCTCAAGCAAAACCCGAACATTTTTGCAGCGTATTTCTCATAGAGAGATTTCTGCGCATTTCGGTCTTTCTTGACACATCCGGCTATGATATCATTGTTGTTTAGCAAGTAGCTTCGAGATTATGACGCACAATTGAGAAATGGTTACAAAGAAAAATGTAAAAATGTGAGAATTATGCGCATAACTCATCCACCGACCGCATTTAAGGCCACTTTTGGTTCGTAAATTTGAAATTCACGCACATCTAATAGCCCTACCTGTGAAATTCCATCGCAAAGATCTTTCAGACACCGAACTCATACAGTTGTATCGCGGCATACTCAAGCCCCGCATGATTGAAGATAAAATGCTGGTTTTATTGCGCCAAGGCAAGGTAGGCAAATGGTTTAGCGGGATTGGGCAGGAAGCGATTTCCGTGGGCATCACAATGGCTTTGGACGCTGATGAATACATCATGCCATTGCACAGGAATTTGGGGGTATTCACCTCGCGTGGCATCCCTTTTGGTAAATTGTTTGCACAATGGCAAGGCAAAAAATCAGGTTTTAGCAAAGGCCGAGAGCGCAGCTTCCATTTTGGCACCAACGAATACGCCATAGTGGGAATGATTTCCCATTTGGGGGCGATGTTGGGTGTGGCCAATGGCATTTCACTGAGCCACAAACTGAACCATCGAAACAAGATATCCGTGGCTTTTTCAGGCGATGGCGGAACATCTGAAGGCGATTTTCACGAAGCGCTCAACGTGGCTGCCGTTTGGCAATTGCCCGTGATATTTTTGATCGAAAACAATGGATATGGCCTCAGCACGCCCTCCAACGAACAATTTCGATGTAAGCAATTCATCGACAAAGGCATTGGGTATGGCATCGAAGCGGTTCAGGTAGACGGGAACAATCTGCTCGAAGTATTTCATGCCGTAAAATACTGGGCCGAAGAATTGAGAGCCAACCCCAGACCATTGATTCTCGAGGCCATTACATTCAGGATGCGCGGCCATGAAGAAGCCTCCGGGGTGAAATACGTGCCCCAGCACTTGTTCGATGAGTGGAGTAAAAAAGACCCATTAACCAATTACCAGGAATACTTGTTGCATGAAGGGGTAATCACGCAAGAAATTATCGAACAATATAAATCAGAATTTTTACAGGAAATCGAATTGGGATTGGAAGCCACATTCGCCGAAGAGGAAGTTGTACCTAATTTGGAAGAAGAACTTTCCGATATGTTTGCTCCGTTCGATGCGCCTCAGGACTTAGATTGTGGCAACATCGCACCGGATAGCGATCGCGAACTTCGTTTGGTTGATGCCATCAAAGAAGGTTTAGAACAGTCTATGGAAAGACATTCAAACTTGGTAATCATGGGTCAGGACGTTGCAGAATACGGCGGTGTTTTCAAAATTACCGAGGGTTTTGTTGACAAATTTGGCAAAGAGCGCGTAAGAAATACACCCATTACGGAGAGTTCGATTTTGGGTGCCGGCTATGGCTTGAGCATCGCCAAACAGAAAGCAGTGGTGGAAATGCAATTCTCGGATTTTGTCACTTGCGGTTTCAATCAAATCGTCAACAACTTGGCAAAAAGTCATTACCGTTGGGGGCAGTCGGCCGATGTGGTGGTGCGAATGCCAACTGGAGCCGGTGTGCAAGCAGGTCCATTTCACAGCCAAAGCACGGAAGCATGGTTTTATCACGTTCCGGGATTGAAAATATATTATCCAAGCACCCCTGCCGATGCCAAAGGTTTGTTGATGCGCGCCATTGAAGACCCCAATCCTGTTTTGTTTTTTGAGCACAAATTGCTCTATCGATCTGTGAGCGGCGGCGTAGCCGCCGCTCCCTTCCTATTAAACGAAGGCCAAGCCTTCGTACATGACCACGGAAACAACTTCTGTATAGTAACCTATGGCTGGGGTGTGCACAAAGCCCTGGAATGCATCCAACAACACAACCTACAAGGTAGAGTCATCGACCTCAGAACCCTACTGCCTTGGGACCAACAAACCGTCGCCCAACAAGTAAAAGAAACTGGAAAAGTACTCGTCCTTACCGAAGATACACTCACCGGAAGTATCGCCTCCGACATCGCCGCGTGGATCTCAGAACATTGCTTCCAACACCTGGATGCCCCCGTGCAACGCCTTGGCAGCCTCGACACCCCCGTACCGTTGGCAAAAACCCTGGAAGACCACTTCCTACCCTGGCACAAACTTCATCAAACCCTAGAACAACTCATCGCATATTGATGACCAAAACACCCATCGTCCATAGCAATTCCGAGTCGGACTTGGCCTACGCCTTCGTAAACGACACAAATCAACACATTTTTCTCACCGGAAAAGCGGGCACAGGAAAAACCACTTTCCTGAAAAATTTATTGGCCAATACCACCAAAAAAACGGTGGTGGTTGCCCCCACGGGTGTTGCCGCAATCAATGCCGGCGGTAGCACCATCCACAGCATGTTCGGCCTTCCCACACGGGCCTTCGTCCCCACCAATGAAAGCGTAGACCCCAATATGGCCAACAACGCCGTAATGATTCGGGAACACTTTCACTACAACAAAGTAAAACGTGACATTTTTCAATCCCTTGAGCTACTTGTAATCGATGAGATCTCCATGGTTCGGGCCGATTTGTTTGATGTGATCGACCACGCCCTGAGGTTTGCCAGAAACAGTTCTAAACCCTTTGGTGGCGTTCAACTCTTGCTCATTGGCGATTTATTGCAGCTGCCGCCGGTGGTTACCGAAATGGAAAGAGGACTCATTTTCCACCACTATGCCACAGAATTTTTCTTTTCTGCCAAATGCTTTCCCGCACTGGAACTACTCACCATTGAACTAAAGACCATTTACAGACAAAGCGATAGAAATTTCATCAATTTACTCAACCAAATCCGTTCAAACCAAATGGAAAGTTGGGATTATGAAAACCTGGCCGAAAGAATTCAACCCGAATTCCAACCCCAAGAACCGGGATGGATCACCCTCACCACCCACAACAAGCAAGCCGATGCCATCAATGAAAAAGAACTCGAAAAAATTGAAGCGGCAGAAAAACAATACGTTGCCAAAGTATCTGGCGAATTTTCGGAAGGCAGCTTTCCAACCGAAGGCATTCTAAGGATTAAAGAAGGCGCGCAGGTCATGTTCGTTAAGAACGACGCATCCTATGAAAAACGCTTTTATAATGGTAAAATTGGCACTGTAATGCGCATCGCTGGCGACACCATTTTTATTGATTGCAACGACGGAAAGCCACCCATTGAAATCGAAAGGGAAACTTGGAAAAATCTTCGTTACAAATACAATTCCGCCGACGAAACGGTTGAACAAGAAGAAGTGGGCAGCTTTGAACAATTTCCGCTTCGGTTGGCTTGGGCCATTACCGTTCACAAAAGTCAAGGTTTAACATTCGAAAAAGCCATGATCGATGCCGGTAAAAGTTTCGCTCCAGGCCAAGTATACGTAGCATTGAGTAGATGCACCAACCTAGAATCATTGGTTTTGATGACCGCCATCCGCGCACAAAACATCATGACCGATGCCAGAATCCTGCACTTCCATGAAAACCAAGCGAAAACCAGGGATTTGTATGAGATTTTGGAGGAAAAACGACAAGCTTTTCACAGGCAGCAGCTTTTGGAAGTGTATAGCGTGAGAGCCATTAGCTACGAGTTCAACGGCATGATGATCGCCATTTCCAAGGAAAAGAGCAGTAAAATCTCCGCCAAATATGCCGAATTATCGCCCTTGAGACTCAAATTCCAAGAACTGGAGGCCACGGCTCAGAAGTTCCAGAGATCCATCGCACAGATATTTAAGGAACATGAATCCCAGTTTGAAGCGTTAGACCGGATGCCTACCGAGCAGGAACAAGCCGAATCCATTGAAGCACTCAGTGCCCGATTGCAAGAAAGATGCACCAAGGCAGGCAATTATTTCGCCGATTACTTGAGCGAGCAAATCATTGAACCCGTTCGTAGATCCTTCAACGAACTCAACAAAGGAAGCAAACCTACAGGTTCTCAGAAAATCAGAGACCGCGTAGGCGATTTCCAAACCCATTGTTGGGCGTATATCAAAAAACTGTACAAAGTAAAATACGGAGAAACGCCATTATACATTAGCGAAGACAAGATGTTCATTCCACAGGAATGAACATTACAAGCTGAAACCGTTATACGTTGAATCGGAAGTGCATGCAATCACCATCTTTCACGATGTATTCCTTGCCTTCCACACGCAATTTACCCACTTCCCTACACGCTGCTTCTGAGCCATAGTGAATGAAATCATCATACGCAATCACTTCGGCGCGGATGAAACCCTTTTCAAAATCTGTGTGAATTTCACCAGCAGCACCCGGCGCTTTGGTACCTTCGGTGATGGTCCAAGCACGAACCTCCTTCACACCCACTGTGAAATATGTGATGTAATTCAACAGTTTATAGGCCGCATGAATTAGCTTCTCAACCCCACTTTTCTCCAAACCCATCTCTTGCAAGAACATCTGACGATCTTCAAAACTTTCCAAATCTGCAATTTCCGCTTCGATGGCTGCTGAAATCAAAATCATTCCAGCATTTTCTCCGGCGATGGCTTGCTTCACCGCTTCAACATATTGATTGCCCTTATTGACGCTATCGGGATCCACATTGCATACATACAAAACGGGTTTGTCTGTTAGCAAATTCAAATCCTTGATCACCGCGCGTTTTTCTGGTTCCATTTCGAGGGTTCTGGCATTTTTCCCCGTAAGCAAATGGGCTTGAAATGCCTCGGATACTTCCAAAGTACGCGCCGCTTCTTTATCACCCGCTTTTGCTTGCTTGGCGATCTTGGCGATGGTTTTCTCCAACGATTCAAGGTCCTTCAATTGCAATTCGGTATCGATAATTTCTTTATCTCGAACAGGATTTACAGACCCATCCACGTGAATTATGTTGTCGTCATCGAAACAACGAAGCACGTGCAAAATGGCATTGGTATTTCGGATATTACCCAAAAACTGATTGCCCAATCCATCGCCCTTGCTCGCACCTTTTACCAGTCCCGCGATGTCAACAATTTCTATATTGGTTGGCACCAAATTTTGAGGATTGACCAAAGCCGCCAACTTGTTCATGCGAACATCGGGAACCGTAATCGTTCCAACATTGGGTTCGATGGTACAAAAAGGGAAATTCGCTGATTGCGCCTTTGCGCTTGAAACTGCGTTAAACAGGGTTGACTTACCTACGTTAGGAAGTCCTACGATACCACATTGCATTGCCATTGGGGCGCAAATTTAGTTCAATAAATCGCCAATATCTTGTAAAATCTTTCGAGTAAGATTTTCGGCCGTATTTATACTATCACTCTCAGCATAAATTCTGATGATGGGCTCGGTATTGCTTTTGCGCAAATGCACCCAATCATTATCGAATTCAATCTTCACACCGTCTACCGTATTGATTGGCTGTTTTTTGTATTTCTTTTGGATTTTATCCAAAATACCATCCACGTCGGTTCCGGCTTGCAATTCTGCTTTATTTTTCGACATGCGATAGTTTGGATAGGTAGCGCGGAGGGCTGCAGCGCTCAATCCTGTTTCAGCCAAATGACTTAAAAACAAAGCGATCCCAGCCAAAGCATCTCTACCATAGTGAAGTTCTGGCACGATGATACCGCCATTTCCTTCTCCACCAATCACTGCACCAATTTCTTTCATTTTGGCAACCACATTCACCTCTCCCACTGCACTCGCCTCGTATAATTGCCCAGCCTTTTCCGTTACATCTCTCAAAGCACGTGTGCTGCTCAAGTTGCTGACGGTTGGACCTGGGGTATGCTTCAAATAATAATCTGCGATGGCCACCAAGGTATATTCTTCGCCAAACATTTCAGCATCATCACAAATCAATGCCAAACGATCCACATCGGGATCAACCACGATACCCAAATCACATTTGGCAGATTTCACTACTGAAGCAATCTGCCCCAGATGCTCGGGAAGTGGCTCGGGATTGTGGGCGAAATGACCTGTGGGTTCACAGTTGATCTCTTTAATGGTTTCTACGCCCAATGCATTCAACAATGCAGGCACTGCGATACCACCCACGCTGTTTACTGCGTCTACAGCAATTTTATACTTTTTTGCTGCAATCAAATCGCGATTAACCAAAGGCAATGAAAGAATTTTATCAATGTGCATGGCCAGGAAATCCTTTTGGGTTCTCACGCCCAAATGATCCACTGTTGCAAACAAAAAATCGCTACTTTCAGCCAATGCCAAAACAACAGCACCATCTTCGGCAGAAATAAATTCACCTTTGTGATTGAGCAATTTTAATGCGTTCCATTGTTTTGGATTGTGGCTTGCAGTTAAAATTATACCTCCAGCCGCTTGCTCTTCCATCACCGCCATCTCAACCGTGGGCGTTGTACTCAATCCTGCATCCACAACATCGATACCCAAAGCCAACAAGGTATTCACAACCAATTCATGTACCAAAGGCCCGCTGATACGAGCATCTCTACCAACCACAACTTTCTTACCTACATTGGCTTGCAATATCCAAGCACCGTAAGCTGATGTATATTTGACAACATCAATTGGGGTTAGGTTTTCACCCGTTGCCCCACCCAAGGTTCCACGTATTCCAGAAATAGATTTGATGAGCGTCATAAAAGGATGGCAAAAATAGTCAATTTTAAGCGATATCAGACCCGAATTTTGAATGATTATTTACAAAAATCCTTTTTCGTTTGGCGGAAATCGCAATGAAATAAGCATACAACTTCGGGGGTTTCCCAATAAATTTGCACCATGCAACCCATCATAGAATGTGTACCCAATTTTAGCGAAGGCCGCAACCTGCAAACCATCAAATTAATTACTGATGCCATTGAAACCGTTGAAGGCATTCGTTTGCTCGATGTAGATCCCGGAAAAGCCACAAACAGAACCGTGGTAACCTTTGTTGGGGCGCCGGCAGATGTGATCGAGGCCGCCTTCCGAGGCATACAAAAAGCCGCTGAGGTGATTGATATGCGAAATCACACAGGAGAGCACCCCCGCATGGGCGCTACCGATGTTTGTCCGCTCATCCCTGTATCCGGCATCAGCATGGAAGAAACCGCCGAATATGCCAAACAATTGGCCGAACGGGTTGCCAGTGAACTTCAAATACCGACTTATCTATACGAATACGCACAAAGCAATCCTGCACGCACCAATCTGAGTGTGATCCGAGGCGGCGAATATGAAGGATTCTTCGAAAAAATCAAGCTACCCGAATGGGCGCCCGATTATGGCAAGGCTGAAATGAACCCCACCGCCGGGGCTACTGTAATTGGCGCGAGAGATTTCTTGATCGCCTACAACGTAAACCTAAACACAAAAAGCACGCGCATCGCCAACAGAATTGCATTCGACGTGCGTGAGGCAGGTAGGGTAAAACGCGAAGGCAACCCCTACTCAGGAAAGATAGTAACCGATGAAAATGGCGAAGCCATCAGAATCCCGGGCAAACTCAAAAGCGTGAAAGCCATTGGCTGGTATATCGAGGAATACAACATGGCCCAAATTTCCATGAACCTCACCAATTACAAAATCACACCCTTGCATGTGGCTTTTGAAGAAACCCGTAAAGCAGCCGACGATCGTGGCGTTCGCGTAACAGGCTCCGAATTGGTGGGCCTAATACCCTTGCAGCCCTTGTTGGATGCGGGCAAGTACTTTCTAGAAAAACAAGGATTGAGCAGTGGTGTGAGCGAGAGAGAATTGGTAGACTGCGCCGTGAGAAGCATGGGATTAACCGAACTCAGTGCTTTTGATCCCGAGAAAAAAATCATTGAATACCTATTAAAAGACGCTGGCGCATCCCGATTGGTAAATATGACGGTGCGCGGTTTCGTGAACGAAACCGCCAGCGATAGTGCAGCACCGGGCGGCGGAAGTATTTCCGCACTGGCCGGTGCATTGGGCGCTGCGTTGGGCACCATGGTGGCCAACTTGAGCGCCATCAAAAAAGGATGGGAAGATCGCCTTGCAGAATTTTCGCCTTGGGCGGAACAAGGTCAAACACTCAAAGACCAATTGCTTGCCCTCGTAGATGAAGATACTCGCGCTTTCGATGCCATCATGAATGCTTTCGCCCTGCCAAAAGACACCCCCGAACAAGTGTCTGAAAGAAAGAATGCCATCCAAGAAGCTTCAAAATACGCCACCGAAGTCCCCTTCCGCACCATGCAAACGGCCTTCGATTGTATCCCGCTGCTCAAACAAATGGCAGAGAATGGAAACCCCAACTCCCTGTCCGATGTGGGCGTGGGCGCTTTGTGTATCAAAACCGCAGTGAGAGGGGCTTGGCTCAACGTTTTGATCAACGCACAAGGATTGAGCGACAAAGTTTGGGCTGAGAACATCGTCACTGAAGCTAGAGCACTCCTGGCCAAAAATCATGCAGCCTGCGACGAAATCATCCTCGGCATAGAATCAAAACTCGGCGGATAATGCAAAGCCTTCCCGCACTTCTCATTTACTTCCAATACCTACCGGTGCGACGCCAAATTCGTACCGCCATGTTGTTATTGAGCACGTGCTGGATCTTTACAAACACCGCATTGGCACAATTTGCCCCCGCCGCCGGGAAACCCGGATCCACTGCCATCAAAGCCGATTCCTCTTGCTTCATTAATTGGGCCTCAAAATGCCACATACAAAGGGGCCTCAAACAAATCAACGTACCCGATTCTGGATTCGCATCTGTGGGCTCGGAACTTTCCGCCATCGGACCAGCATCATCCAACGGCGTTGTGAGTTTGGGCGATGGGGGCATTGCCACACTCACGTTCAATCCCCCAATCACCAACGGAGAAGGCTTCGATTTTGCCGTTTTTGAAAACACTTTTTTAGACACATTCTTGGAATTGGCCTTCGTCGAGGTAAGCAGCGACAGCCTCTCATGGGCCCGATTCCCCAATACCAGCCTTACCCAAAACACCCAACAAACCCAAGCCTTTGGATTTACCCAACCCACCCAGATTCACAATCTCGCCGGGAAGTACCGACATCCATATGGCACCCCTTTCGACTTGCAGGATCTGGCCATGATGAGCAACATCCGCATCAACGAAATTCGGTATGTGAGACTCATTGACGTGGTGGGCAGTATCGACACCATTTGGGGCAAAAAAGACAGTTACCAAAACATCATCAATGACCCCTGGCCCACACCGTTTCCAAGCTCTGGGTTTGATTTAGATGCAGTTGGGGTCATACATCAACAAGCAGGCATGGCGGTCATTCAAAACCAAATCCCACGCGCCATTTGGTTCGATCAACAAACAGAAACTTTATTTATTGCCAGCACACATACAGGAACATTGGAAATTTTTAATGTCCAAGGCATCCGAGTTTTCGGTGAATCTCACAGCATTCAATCCGGCCATCCAATTCAACAATTCAAACCCACGTTGCGGGCAGGCACCTATGTTGCGAAATACGGAAATCAATCCATCAAGATCATCTTGACCTCAACGCGTTGATCGCCCCGTTGAATCAACAAAGGATACACGCCATTCGACAAATTCCATCGCTTCATGGAAATTTCATCAAAATACACACCGTCTTCGGCGATGTTCCAAGTGCGCTCATAAAGTCCTTGCTGACCAATCACCGTGAACATTTTTACGGTAACCACATCCCCTTTTCTGGCAGAGAATTTATAGGTAGTCTTGTTCGATGTGGGATTTGGAAACACGTATGCATTTAGGTCGTTGGACTGATTTTTTAGGATCGCACTGTTTACATCAAATTGCTTCTCGCTCGAATCTCGGCAACCCAGAGAATTACTCACCACCAACTTTACCTTGTAATTACCATTGTATTCAAAATAGCGATCCACAACCGCGCCCGTTGCATTGGATATTTCACCACCCACATGCTCAAAACGCCAATCAAACTGCCGGTCCAACGGCAACAACAGCGTATCCTTGGCGCCAAATTGCCAACCCAATCGCTGATTTTTCACAAACTCACTGTATCCAAAAGCTCCGGAAACCGCAGGCACAACTTCTATTTGTGGAGCAAAGGCTGTGTCCAAACACGCACGGTTGTTAGCAATGCAACGGGCCGTATATTTCCCTGGCAAACCGAACAAATAACTTGGCGATGTCTGCGTAGAAGTCCCAGTTCCATCGCCCATCGCCCAATCATACGTCAAAGGCTTACCATCTGCCCCCACCGATTGATTCGTAAACTGCACCGTTTGCATGGTGGCACAAACTTTCAATGGCGACACAGTAACCTTGGCATTGGGAATGGAATTCACAACCACCACGCCAATCGCTGAATCTTTACAACCCAATTTCGCGGTTTTCAGCACTTGTTTTATTGTGTAGTTCCCATACTGTAAATAGCTCCAAAGCGAATCTCTATTGGATCCTTTTTTAACAAACTGCTGATTCCATTTACGACCATCGCCAAAGTTCCAAGCACACAACACACGGTCGTTGGGATCAGCGTGATCCACATACAAATCATTGATTGTCAAAACTTCGCCCTCACACACTTCTGACTTCGACTGCCCAAATCCTGCCTTAGGCGTGAGATACACAATCGCCTGTTGAACAGTGGTATCTGTACAACCCGAAGCATTTTTCACGATCAATTGCACCGGATACTTACCATATTTGAGGTAACTGTGGGTTGCATCCATTGCATCCCAAAGGGTATTTCCATCGCCCCAATTGTATTGACACCAAACGGCACCACCGCCCGATGCAATTGGATTTATACTGGCATTCACCACCTGAAACACATTCTTGATATCGCACTGCTCTGATTTGGCAAAGGCGAATTTTGCAGTAGGATGCCCTTTCACCGTCACCTGTACTTTGGCCGTGTCTTTACATCCGTAATTGCTCTCAATTTCCAATGTCACAGTATGCGTCCCAACCGATGAATATGTATGCAAAAACTGCTTACTTGTACCTGTTTTACTGGGCGATGTTGTAGTCCATTTGCGTTGCGAAATAGCCCCTTTCGCAATGATAGACCCATCATCAAACACAAACGCATTGCCTTTGAGGCAGGGAGTGTAATTCACATCAGTTAAAACAATGGCATCGGGTTTTGCCCAAACATCTACGAAAATCAATTGAGAGGTATCGTAACAACCGCGATTTTCCAAAACAGCAAAATAATTCCCAGTATCCTGTAACATGAGCGCTTTGAAATACAAAACGCTGTCTTTCACAACCTGTACATTCGGGGCACCCATCTTATACCAATTGTAGATGATGGGCAATTTTTGGTTGTCGTTGGCCGCCAAAGCAAATTCCTGACCTTCGCATTGGGGATTCGCACCCATCTTCACGCCAACGGTGGCATTGGGCAATTTCACTACATCGATCATTGCCATTTTTACCAAACTGTCTTCCCCGCCATTAAGTCGAAGCTTTACATTTTTAAATCCACCCGTGGTGTATTTCACAGTCCATGGTCCCTGTCCAACCGCCTTTGCAGGCATCGCACCCGCGCCAAAATCCCATTCGTAAAGACCAATCAAACCTTGTGAGGAATCCCGGAACACCACAGAATCACCCGCACAGATTTTTTTCTCATCCGCACCAAATGCCACCGTGGTTTTCTCATACACCAACGAAAAATCTTCCGCCTGTCCGTAATTACAAGTACCACAACCCGAGGTATCAATGTTGTTATAATCACTAATTACCCGCATCCGCAGCGCTTGATTTTTCTGTAAACCCGCAGGGGTTTTGATTTTCACTTGGGCATAATTGGTGGGTGTTGCGGTGGTTTGCGCACTCACTTCCCCCAAATAATTTTGAAACTTCCCATCGTTGTTGTAATCCACAAACACCCTTACATTTTCAGAATTATACAAACCCACTTTCACTTGCACCGTATAATCAGTAGAAGGTTTCAACCTAAATACTTTTGACAAACTTAAATCCAGTTGTTCCCCATCGTCGAAATACGTCCCCGATTCAAAATGATTATCCGTTAGTTTCACATCAAACACCCCGATGCCAAAATTGGATGTCTGAAATCTGGTTTTAGAGGCACAAGATGCCGCCGCAGGCGGCGGAAACACCCTCACCCACAGTTTCTTCACAACACTCGCACTGCTTGCACAACTCTTCGCCGCCAAAGAAACCTCATAAATACCTGATTGATTGAACTTCACCTCAGGCTGCATGTCATTTGCACCACCTTTTACCCAAGAATAAGTTGTTGGTGATATCGACCATTCCAAACCCTTCAAACCAGATACCGAAGCAGGAACCCGCTCTTGCAACTGCATCACACTACCCACAGCAAACACTGAATCATAAGAGAAAAACTTGGATTGATAAGTGCCCGACCCATCATCAAACAAGGGGCTCTTCCAAACACCTCTACCATAAGTACTCGCATAGATGTAACTAAAATCTCTGCCCAATGGAGAATGGTAAATGTCTAAATCCGATACATCCATCCACAATGGCAACTGATTGGCAAATTCATTCAACCCATACAAACTCCCCGAAACCTGATTCATGTAATATACCGCACGATCGGTTCCCACATACAAACCTGCTGGCGTAACCGAATGGTCCGCTTTCAACACATTGATAACGCCCCAATTGAATCCTGGGTACGCCGTTTTGCTCAAACTCGCCAACGCCGTTGTATTCCAAGTAACCCCATTGTTGCTACTTTGATAAAGATTCACCGTACTCGCCCCGTACAACTTATTGCTATCCAAGGGATCCGCCTCCATGATTCTCAACGAAAACAAAGTAGATGCCGGGGTAACATCCACCCAAACGGGAACCGCAGCCTCAGCATTGCGAGTAAACATCAATTTCCCATCGCCCCGAATCACATACAAATGTCTTGGATTTGCTTTACTGCTTTTAATCTGTCTCACAGAGCCCGTCCAGCCGGTTGAAATTTTCGTCCATTTGATGGCACCCGCAGATTTCACACTGTCACAACGCCACACATTGTTATACCCAACAAACATCCGATTGGGATTCCCCTCTTGTAGCACGAAAGGCGTAAGCCATCCCCCACCTTCATTGATCCCGTTGGTACCATTGGCCGCCAATGTGATAATTTTGTTCTTTTCGATGGCCCTGTAAATGTATCCGTAGACATACGAACCATATACGTACCGGGAATCCGTGGGATCTACCGCACAATCCATCCCGTCGCCACCGAAATAGGTAAACACCTCACCGTCATCGTGTTGCATAGACCCATTGTCTTGATATCCATGTGCGCCCAAATCGTCCTCTGATTGTGCCACTGCCAAGCGATAAATCTGAGAATTGCTAATCCCCTGCGTAATGTTGTTCCATGTTTTACCCCCATTTCGGGTGAAATACACGCCACCATCGTTCCCAGCAAAAAGGGTTTTTCCAGAAGCACCAAATTCACCGCTGTGCTGATCGGCATGGATGTCGTCTGCCGAACCCGAGCCCACCCAATGACCACTGATTTTGAAAGTTGCACCCGCATCGGTTGATTTCCAAACGTTGATGCCAAAAGCATATACAGTGGTCGCGTTGAACGGATCCGCCGCCAAATCCAAATCATACCACCCCTGCCCAGAACCATCATTACCTATTTCACTGTATCCCAATATATTGGCAGGCGTACTGTTTCTATTGGCGAAGTTTGCTCCACTGTCGATCGACAAATAAAACCCTTGAAACCTTGATCCCGAGGCAATCAAAAAATATACCCTGCTGGGATCGGCGGGAGTAACCGCAATTTGACCCCTTTGCATCCCCGAAGCCGGCACACCACTCGTAATTTGCGTAAACGAAACGCCCCCATCTGTACTTCGGTAAAACAAGCCCGATTGCGTGGTATATACCAAGTTGGGGTTCGTGGGATGATAAACGATATCAACAAAATTGCCTGTGATACTCACTTTCGTCCATGTAGCGCCTGAATTGACTGTGCGATACACGCCTCCGTTGGTAGCAGCCAACAAAATGGCCGTATTTTTCGGATGCATCACCAATTTACCCACTGTCACATTGCCCATCCCTGAATTTCGTAACACGAAGGTCCCTCCGCCGTTGGCCGACAAGAGCACGCCATATCCGGGAGCATCTCCAGCATCTCTATCGCCGGTGCCGATGTACATGGTATCAGGATTTTTGTGAGACAGCACCATACTGCTTACACCCAATGTGAGTGAAGGGTTTGAAGGCGCCGATGTACCAGTAACCAATCCTGTACCTGCGCCCCAAAGATGAATCCAATTTTTTCCAAAATCCGACGTTTTCCAAACCCCACCTTGGGGGGCCAAAGCAAAAAAAGTATTGGAATCTTTTGGATGAAACGCCAATCCATTGATTCTACCCGTACCAGTGGGCTGCGATGTTTGATTATAAGGGTGTTTGGCAGGACCCACCAAAGACCATCTTCCCGAGGTTGCACACCAAGTTGCAGGGGTCACAGGATTTCCTGCGTTCAAACCTCCCAATGCCGTTCCACCACCGGCTGGAACACCTCCTGCTGCACTGCCACTAGTTGAACTGCCACCAGTCGGAATACCACCTGTTGTTCCTCCACCTGCGGCGCCACCTCCCGATGAACCGCCATTCATCGTCGATTGTTGAATCTCAGACAAAATACCGTTGGGCCAAACCACATTTCCATTGGCATCCAAATGATCCAAAACACGCGCTTCCCATCTTTTAAAAACCTTGTAACCTTGACCTTTCTCAGGTATTACACCACCAAAATGTGCTTCAAAAGCCTTCTTCACCTCATAATAATTGGGATTGGGCGCTTGCATCAAAGCCACCCACCTAACCGTTGTATCCACAAGCGGCAACTCCATGGGCGTGGCAGGAATTTTGGGCGCCCCCGACCTACTCAACTGAGGCATTTGAGCCATAATTGCCTGAAAAAAGGAAAAAACAAAAATTATAACTAGGTAACGTTTAGCCATTTGAAAATCTCGCATTCTTGCAAGCAAATTACAAATAACTAGAGGGGAATCAAAATGTTACATCAGGGATATTGGTAAATTATCACCTCACTTCAACAAACCCACCATATCAATGGTTCTCAAGAATGGCCCCTGCACATTGTTTGTTAAAACCACAAAACACTTGTTCTCATCCAAGCAACGCCAATAATAGGTTCTAAAACCCTTCCACCAACCATTGTGAAAAGCCCATTTTTGTCCATTGATCCATTTCACACGCCAACCGTTTGCGTAAAAGGCATCGGCACTCACAACGGTTTGAGGTGCCACCATTTGATTCTTGATATCCGGATGCAACAAATAATCGGTTCTCAACATTTGATCCATCGCGAGCATTTCAAAAACATTGGAATAGACGCCTTTATCGCCCATCGCACCATTGAAGATATTGTCGGCGAACACACGTTTTTTATCGTAACCCTGTACCGTATAATTCACCAATCCAAGGGTATCAAAATCCGCCAAATGCGAATATTTCATGCCGCTGGGATTCATGATTCTCTCTTTCACAAATTGCCGAAACTCAATCCCAGTTTGGCGCTCAACAATCAAAGCCAGCAGCGCATAATTGCTGTTACAGTAATCGTAACGACCTGGTTTCGCGAAATGATTCACAGGCTGAGCGTTCAACAGCTGAACCACATCTTCGTTGGTTAAATGGTCCTTGGGATTTTCCCAAGCTTTCATATTGAAGTAGAAATAATCTGGCAGCCCACTGCTATGACTGATCAGGTTTTGCAAACTCAAATTGCGCCGCGTGAGCTCTGGAATATACCAATGAACACTGTCGCTCAACTTCAAATACCCGTCTTGTACCAACATCATCATAGCCATCCCAGTGAACGTTTTTGAAACGCTGGCCAACTGAAACAAATCTGCAGGTTTCAGAGAATCCAATTGTGAGAAAGTGGCATATCCCATGGCGCCATAACACACGCTATCATTCTTGTGAAACAAATAACTCCCATTGAAAATCCCCCATCGATACATTCTACGAAAAAAACTATCGATTTGAAATGCCGATGTATCGCTGAACGGCACATAACTCGACATATCATATGGGTCTTTTACAGGCTTCTTGGGCGGATCTATATCGCTGCGAAAAGATGCCATCACAAACAGCACCAACAGCAACACGAAAGCTTTCCCAATGAAACGCATAATTACAAAAATAAATCACCATCAATCCCTGTACCAATTCTCACCGATACAAGTTACACACCCCAAAAAAGAGTGTCCTCAGAAAAATAAATTACGGTACGTTGATGATTTTGTGGGTTTGGATACAAATACGCCAACGCGGATTGTCTTTCACAAATTGAATCATTTTGGGCATCATCACATCGCGCTTTTCCCATTCAGATTGCAGCAACAAAGCACAGGTATCGTTGCAGGTTTCCGCCCATTGCTCGGCCCATTTAAAATCAGAATCATTAAACACAATGACCTTCAATTCGTTGGCTCTTTGCATTTCTTCGATCACCGGCTGTTTGAATTTTTTGGGTGAAATACAAACCCAATCATACCCGCCCCTTAATGGATAGGCCGCCGACGTTTCTACATGTACTTTATATCCTTTCTGATGCAAAGCATCCACGATTTCAGTACAATCATACATCGCTGGTTCTCCCCCTGTAATCACCACAATTTCTGCCGGTGTTTGATATACCCAGTCACAAATTTCTGTGGCCGTGTGAGTAGGAAATCCCTCCGTGGGCCAACTTTCTTTCACATCGCACCAAACGCAACCCACATCGCAGCCCGCCAGCCTCACAAAATAAGCCGCCCGACCCGCATGTACACCCTCGCCCTGGATGGTGTAAAAATGTTCCATCACAGGATAATGCATCATGCAAATTTGGCCTTGTACACTTCCAATGTATTCATCATCAAACCCGTAATGGTCATCGGACCAACACCTTTTGGCACGGGTGTAATCGCACTTACTTTGTCTAAAACCGCGTCGTAATCCACATCACCGCGCAAACGCCATCCACTCTTTCTAGAAGCATCATCCACACGCGTGGTCCCTACATCAATAATCACTGCGCCGTCCTTCACCATATCCGCAGTCACAAATCCTGGCTTACCCAAGGCAACAACCAAAATATCCGCCATGCGGGTAAAGCTCGCCAAATCCTTAGTTCTGCTGTGACACAAAGTCACCGTAGCATTTCCATAAGGCGCCGCCGCAGACAACAACATACTCATCGGTCTTCCAACAATATTGCTTCTTCCCACAACTACCACATGCTTCCCAGATGCATCGATACCATAATGTTTCATCAACAATGTAATCCCATATGGCGTTGCCGGCTTCACACCTGCTTCATCGCCCTTGGCCAATTTCCCCATGTTGATATCATGAAAACCGTCTACATCCTTTCCGGGCAAAATCGCCTGTGTTACCTTTTCTTCAGAAATGTGTTTTGGCAATGGCAATTGCACGATCAATCCGTCGATGGTCTCATCCTGGTTGATTTTTTCAATTTCCTTCAACAACGCTTCTTCGGTAATGTCCGCCGCAAATCGCCTTACATCACCCGCAAATCCCACCTCGTCACAGGCCGTTTTCTTCGCACCTACATAGGTTTGACTTGCTCCGTCTTCGCCCACCAAAATAGCCACCAAACCCGGCGCCCTATGTCCTTTCGATACAAAAGCTTTCACCTCCTCGGCGATTTGAACTCGAATTGATGCGGCAGCGATACTACCATCCAAAATTGTTGCCATAATTCTACAAAAATACTCGCTATCTCGCAAAGTCTATCAACTCCTTGCAGAATTCGCAAGCGTTCAAAAAAGATTTATAATAATTGCACCACCAAAGCCCCATCGCCACCCTCTGCCTCCGACTCGTGGTGATAGCTTCTCACAAAATTCACCGTTTTCAACAAAGTCTTCAACCCTTTTCGAAGAATCCCATCGCCCCTTCCGTGCACAATCTTCAATTGTTGATGCCCCAAAGAATACCCTTCCTCCAACCAAACCAACACCTTTTGTGTGGCTTCCTCCATCCGCTGTCCCCGCACATCCAAGCTCGTTTTGTAGTTCGATTGACGCTCCACCCACTGATACCCGCCCGTTTGTCCGGTCTTGTGCGATTTCCCGCCCACCTTGTTTTTGGATAGCATCAATTCCGAAATGGGCACCCACATTTTTATCACACCAAAAGCCACCCAAGCCTTGTCTTTTTTCACTTCCAACACTTCCCCTTGCGCTTCTGTCACCTGACTTTTCACCAAAGCTCCTGGCACCAGTTGCTTACTCGAAGCGATGGCCACAACATCCGATTCTACGGAAACTTGATTCCCCAGCACTTTACTACCTTGAGCATTCTCTGTCCCTTCCACGCCTTGTTTTCCGCCCAACACTTTGCCTTGAACCGATTTGCCCTTTTTCACCACACCGCCCTCAAAATTCACCGCGCCCCGAAGGCCCTCTGGCTTCCCAGCCCCCACGATGGCACCTGAATCCACGGCGGCCTTATAAGCACCCAACTTTTGTCGAGCCTTTAACGTAGCCTCCTTTTGAGCACCGTGCTCACGAATGGCTCTAATGGTATTCTCAATTTGTTGATTGGTATCTGCCAACAACTTTTTGGCTTCCTCTCTGGCTGCAGATAAATATTCTTGTCGCTTACCCTGTAATTTGTCTTTCAACTGCTGATACGATGCCGTTAACTCCTCCAAATGTTGCAGTTTTCCATCATATGATTTCACCTGTTGCAACAGTTGCTGATTCTGCCTTTCTAGCTCCAACATCAAATCCTCGGTTTTGCCCATTTGCTTTCCCGCCAAAGTTTTGATACGATCAATCCAAATGCCATCGAAACCGGTTTTGCGCATCAATTCTAAAGCGAACGACGATCCCGGCTTGCCTACAATCAACTGATACATGGGCTTCAATGCCGCAGCATCATAAGCCATACTGGCCTGAACCACCTCCGAATATCCCATCCCCCATTCCCGCAATTGCGAAAAGTGAGTGGTTGCAATCACAAAAGCGCCTTGCTCCAGCAATCGCTCCAACACCGCCTGGGCAATGGGTGCACCAAAGCGAGGATCCGTGCCCGCACCAATTTCATCCATACCAATGAATGCCTTATCTGAAGCGTGATCCAACAAATTTTTCAAGTGATGCAAATGCGCACTGAACGTACTCAGACCCTGCTGTATGTCTTGACCATCGCCACAATCGATACCCAGATAATTGAAAATCCCAAACCTACTCTCTGGATCCGCCGTAACAAACAAGCCACATTGCACCATATACTGCATCAACAAAGCCGTTTTCAACACCACCGATTTTCCACCGGCATTGGGACCGCTCACCACCATGATGCGCTGCTCATTCAATACCAACGAAAGCGGAATTGCCTCCTTCTTTTGTTGCTTCAACTCTCTGCGTAAAACCGGATGAAACGCACGCCTCAATGTCATTTGGGGCTCCGGACTCACTTTGGGTCTCTCTGCCTTTTCCGACATACACCAATCCCATTTGGCCAACGCAAAATCCACACTCACCAATCGCTGCATCATGTGTTCCAAGGCCGTTTGATGGGGATACAATTCGGCGGTAATCAATCGCAAAATCCGCTCTCTTTCACGCCTTCGCTCTGCGAACAACTCCTTCAGGCGATTGTTCATCTCCAACATTTGGGTGGGCTCCACGTACAATACCTTGCCCGTTGCCGATATGTCTTTCACAAATCCTTGAACCCTCCGTTTGAATTCAGCCACCACAGGAATCACCAAACGCTCCTCTCGCACCGTCACATCCGTTTCTGCCGTAAAGCCTTGGGCCTTCCAATCGCGAAAAATGCCCCGCATCACATTCCTTGCCTCACCCTCTAATCGCTGAATCTCCTGTGAAATTTTCGCATATTGCGGGGTGGCCCTCACCGCAATCTGTCCGAAATCATCCAAAACCCTACCAATACCAGCAATCACCGGCTTCACCGCATCTTCCAATGGCAACAAAGCAGCCAGTAAGGAGAGGTCCGTTGGACGAAGTTGCACTGTGGTTGAGAGTTTTTGGTATGCGAGCACCGTGGCCAAAATGGCCGAAAGCGCTTCTTCTTCTAGGTAGAAATTTTCAATACCTAGGTGTTGTAAGTGGTCAGTGATATCGGTCCCAGAAAAATTGAGCGCACTGGGCGTAGATTCGTTGAGCTGATGAATTTGATCCAACAAATCCAGCTGTTGCACCACCGCCTCAAATGTGGTTTGCATTTCCCAAGATTCTGCCAACACCCAAGTTGATGGGTATTTACACCGCGATACTATGGCTTTGCGAATTTCATCGAAGCCAACAACACGTTCAAAATCGAATGGATATTTCACCGCTTGCCCTTTCTAGCGTTCAACTCAGACATTTGCATTTGGGTAATGACTTTTTCCATCAACAAACTGAATTCTTCGGGTTGCGATTTCAAACGAAGCAACTCAGCCTTGAAATCGGCATAAGGCACTCCGTGTTTTTTGCATACAAATTGATAATGCGAATCCCACAAAGAATCGGGCAAAACCGCATAATTATAGTGAATTTGATTTCCCGCTTCCAACAGCATCACATCGCACATCAACGGAATCATCTTGGATTCGCTCAATGCCGGCTTCTGGGCGCACGACACCCAAAGCAAGGCTACGCCCAAACACAACATCCAACCGAATCGAAAAATTCCTTTTTTCACAGAATTACAAAATTACAACAATCCCAGCGGTAATTTCGCAGTCAATCTATCGGATTGCCCCATGAACCCAGACACACGCATTGCCAACAACATCGCCAAAATCAAAGAGCAACTACCCCAACACTGTAGACTCATTGTGGTGAGCAAATACCGCAGCCTTGAAGAAATCCAAGGGGCCTACAATGCCCACCATCGCGATTTCGCAGAAAACCGGGTTCAACCCCTTTTGGAAAGGGCGGAAGCATTGCCAAGCGACATCCATTGGCATTTGATTGGCCATTTACAAACCAACAAAGTAAAGTTCATCGTGCCGTTCATCGCCATGATCCATTCTGTTGATAGCATCAAATTGCTGCAAGAAATCAATAAAGAAGCGGAGAAAAACCATCGGGTAATCCCCTGTTTGATCCAATTGCATGTGGCTCAAGAAGAAACCAAATTTGGCATCGAACCGCAACAAGCCATGGATTTTTTCAACGAAATCGCCACGCTGTCATTGAAAAACATCGAAATACACGGACTGATGGCCATGGCCAGTTTCACTGAAGACCAACAGCAGATTGCCTCTGAATTCCAACAAGTACAAGAAACTTTCAATAAAATCAAGCAGGCTCACTTTCCAAACGATTCTCGATTCTCTGAGTTATCGATTGGCATGAGTTCCGACTACCCCATCGCCATAGAAAACGGCTCTACGATGATCCGAATTGGCAGCGCCGTGTTCGCTTAGTAATTGTTTAGCATCATGGGCATGATGAGCATGGTAATGTCTTCATCGCGCTCATTTTCATTTGGAATCACCAAACCTGCACGGTTCGGGGCCGACAAACGCAATTGCACTTGATCGCCATCCAAAGTACTCAACATCTCTTTCAAGAATTTGGCATTGAATCCAATTTCCATGTCGTTGCCTTCAAACTCACAAGGAATTCTCTCTACCGCTTCATTGGCCATTTCGATGTCTTCAGCACTGATTGTGAGCTCATTGCCAATCACCTTGAAACGAACTTGGTAAGTGGTTTTGCTTGCGAAAATGCTGATACGATTGATTGAGCTCAACAAAGCCATGCGAGAAATGGTGATCACATTGGGGTTTTCCTGGGGAATGACCGCAGCGTAATCGGGGTATTTTTCATCGAGTAAACGACAAATCAAACGGGTTTCACCGAACGTGAAATACACATTGGAGCGGTTGTAATCAACCACCACTGGCGTTTCATCATTGGGAAGGGCCGTTTTCAATAAATTCAAAGGCTTTTTAGGAATCAAAATGCTATCCTCAACGCCAGTATTCACATCTTTACGGGTCAAACGAACCAATTTATTGGCATCCGTTGCCACAAAATTCACCGAGTTGTTTTTCATTTCAACGTACAAACCGGTGAGGTTCAAACGCAACTCATCAGATCCAGCAGCGAAAAGGGTTTTGCTGATCGAACGCAACAAAATGTTTGCAGCGATGGCAAAGCTTCCGTCGGCGTTGGTCTCTGGCAAAGCAGGGAAATCCACACCGTCCTGACCCGCCATTTTGTATCTACCGTTGCTGTTAACAACCTCAATACCAAATGTTTGAGGATCAATATTGAAAGTCACAGGCTGATCGGGCAAAGAACGCAGAATGTCGATCACCATCTTACTGGGCACCGCCACTTTCATACTCTCTTTGCACTCCACTTGCATACTGGTGGTCATGCTGGTTTCCAAATCGGTACTGTATATCCTTAACTGGTTGTCGCTGATGTCGAACAAGAAATTTTCCAAAATTGGAATGATGGGTTTCGACATGATCGCTCCGTTAACGGTTAACAGATGCTGTAAGAGGTCGCTAGATGGCGCTATGAAATTCATAATTTATTCGGAGTTGTTATATTTTTCCTTGGATACAAACTTATTTCATCTTCCGCAACAGAAATACACATTGTTGCTTCTTTTATGAACACTATTCACCTTTGTCCTCCACTTTCTCTTCTTCCACAATCACAAACACGTCTTCGTTGTCTTTTTTCATCAAATACTTTTCCCGGGCGAAGCGCTGCAAATTGCGATCGTTACCAAACAAATACTTCTTTTGTTGATCCAAAACAGCGATGGCCTTTTTGTGTTCTTCGATGTTCTCTTCCAATGCGCTGATTTCCTGGGCGATTTTGTATCGATAAAACAAATTGTTCATATCAAAAAACGCCATCCAAATGGCAAAAAAGCCAAACAAGATGTAATAGCGGAACCGAAACAAAGGATGAAGCATAACACAACAAATTTGCGAGTTTTTTTGAATTCTCCAAACCAAACTTTGTGTAGCTGTGCGATTATTTGTACTATTTTCGAACGCCCCATGAAACGCCCCGCCAATACCCCAACAATTACGGCCATTTTGATGGCGTTGTGCTTTTTTGTGGGATGTAAAAACAACCCCAACAATCACGATCCAAAGGGTGTGGTGTGGATAACGAATGCCCAAGCAATGTTGTTTCGGGTGGGCTACAACCAAACCGATAGTTTCCTAGAGGTCTATAACGACCCCAAATCTAAACAATTGCTGGGCGCTTTCTTCTGGGGAAAATCTTCAACGGTTAAAGGGTATCAAAAAATTCAATTCCGAAACAAAATTGTGAGTTTATCGGCCATACATACCGGAATGTTGGCAGAGCTCGGACAAGCAAAATCAATCGTTGGCGTAGAATCCCAAAAGTACATCGCCCACCCAGCGCTTTATCAATCATCGGCCCTGAAAGCCATGACAGAACTCGCCCCCAACGGCCCCATCATCCCCGAAAAACTCGCAAACCTGCAACCCAAACTCCTCATTGGGTATGTTTTCAATATCCAAGAAAAAAACACCATAGAACGCATCGCAAAAAATCACTTTCCTGTGGTTTGGGCCAACAATCACCTAGAACCCCACCCACTTGGAAGGGCCGAATGGATCGTGGCCATGGGATGGCTGTTGGGAAAATCCAAAGAAAGTACCGCCCTCTTTCAGCAAATCGCCAAAGAATACAACGAAATCTCACAAAAAGCCCAGCACACGCCCAAACCCACCGTGATGATGAACATCCCCTACAATGGACAATGGTTCGTACCACAGGGTCAATCCTACATGACGCAGTTCATTCTCGATGCCGGCGGAGACCCCATCACCATCCAAGGCGAAGGCAGCGGAAGCAACATGGTGGGATTAGAAAAAGCGTTACAGGCCATGAAACAGGCCGACGTTTGGATCAATACAGACCTCTGCAATACGCAACGATGCTTGAAAGACATGGAACCTCGGGTTGAAAACATCAAAGCATTGAAAAACAACCGGGTGTATCACTTCAACAAGAAAATCAACCCCAATGGCAGCAATCCGTATTGGGATATGGGTTGCATTTATCCAAACTTGCTGCTTCGCGATATTTACAACATCGTTCACAACACCCCTGAATCACTCTACTTTTACGATCTTTGCCCCTGATGCAGCGCAAACAATACATATTATTGGCCACATTGGCTTTGGCGGCGTTGCTGTTGGTGGATCTGTGGCCCAACGACCTCTCGCTGAAGGCATTTTGGGGTAGCGAGATATTCATCGAATTGAGATTGCCCCGTGTGATCAGCGCCATGATTGGGGGGATCGCATTGGGTTGGAGCGGATTGATGATGCAGACCTTGTTCCGAAATCCACTGGCAGGTCCGTTTTTAATTGGAATCACACCCGGCGCCACCTTCGGTGTCGCCTTAACCACCTACCTGGGAAGTAGCCTTGGCCTCAATGAAGCCCTCAGCCACATGGCCATACAACCCCTCGCTGCGCTCGGGGGCGCCTTTCTGGTCTTGGGCATACAATTGGCCCTGCACAAAAAACTCACCCAAATGCACTCCCTGCTGTTGGTTGGATTGGTCCTAGGATATTTCTTTGGTGCCGCCGTAGACATCATCACCCAAACCGCCCAAGCCCAGCAAGTCAAACAATTTGTGATGTGGGGCATGGGTAGCTTCGACCGTGTATTGTTGCAAGAACTCATCCCTTTGGGTCTAACAACCCTTGCTGGCGGACTGATCCTCATCTATCATAAACACACATTCAACACCTATTTACTGGGAGATATCCATGTTGAAAGCGCCGGAAAATCGGCCAAATCAATCCGCACTTGGCTCATCCTAGGCAGCGCGAGCATGGCCGCGGTGGTGACCGCCTTTTGCGGACCCATATCCTTCGTGGGACTCATCGCACCGCACATCTCACGGAAGATCAACGGCTCAGAATCACATCAAAAAAACATTTTCACCACGGCAATCACAGGCGCATCGCTCACTCTGGCCGCCGATATCATAGCCAACAACGCCATACCAAATAGCACCCTACCCGTTAACGCAATCCTTTCCATCATTGGCGCACCGCTGGTGATATGGATGCTGGCGAGGAAGCCCTGATCACTCCAAGCGCTCCTGCTTGATGATGTGATCAATCTGATAATCCAATACCGGGTCGTACTCCTGCTTCAACGTATGTCCGTACAAACTCCCAAAAGCCTGCCAAAACAGTGCCTCCGTGGTACCGCGATAATTTTTCATGATCTCCCAAGTGGTCTTTCCCGTTTCCCGATGTAACAACTTCATCAATACCTGTCCCTCCCCAATGGTCATGTTTTTCAATTGATCCATATACATCTGTTTGATGCTCGCTTCACACTGTTTGATATACTTTTTGCGCTCCTTCTTACCCTGAATGGTTTGCAATTTATCCTCCATCGCCTTCATTTTCATGGCCGCCATCTTCGCATAAGGCATGGTTTTTATCACTCTGCGCTTCAGAATTTGATATTCCTTTTTCCGGGCCTCATCCATACTCCCCGATATCATCACCGGATCCAATCGCTCAAAATCATTCGTTACGATGGTATCCACCTTCGCCGGCGCATCCCCACCCCATATTTGTGCCGTTAGCCCCCCAGACAAGGAAACCAACAAAAAAGCCACCCAACCCTTTAAACTTTTCATCATTTATAACGTCTAATCCACTTTTTGCTTTTCGATGATCGGCGATTTTCCAGCCCATACAAACCCCACAGCGCCAAACAACATCAACGCCAAAGAAATCATCTGCGCTTGAGAAAACTCCATCCCCATCATTCTATACAAACTCACACCGTGTTCACGAATCGATTCGATGAGCATCCGCTCCAAACCCGCCATCATCATATACACCGAGAAAAACTGAAACGGCGCGAAATTGCGCTTCCTCAACACAAACCACAATATCGCAAACAACCCCAAAGCCATCAGCGCCTCATACAAGGGCGTTGGATATACCGGCACCGCCAATTGATAGCAATATTCTCCCGAACAACCCGGTATCATTTCCATTCCGGTTGATGCATAATCTTTGCCCAACACGTTGTGCGGGTATTTGTATGCCCAAGCCCAATCTGGCAAACCTGGATTCGACTTCAAATTGGCAATACCCCAATCGCCGTCGCCAGAAAAATGACAACCAAACCTACCCAAGCCATAACTCAACATCATCGCCGGTCCGCCCGCATCAAACACATGTCGCCAGTGCATCCCTTTTTTGGCGGTATACCATATCACTCCCGCCGCGCCGCATATCAACCCACCATAGAACGTCCACCCACCGCTGGTGAGCAAATCCATCAAAAAGGTCTCCCAATGAATCTCACTGGGCGTTTCCAACAAGTGAAAAACCTTCGCCCCGAGAAATCCACTGAGCAAAGCGATGGTGGTGATGTTCGACATATGAGCAGAGGCACCAGATTCAACCAAAGTTTCTGAGGGCAATTGAGCCCTTTGCTTTTGATCCGCAGCCCATGTACGCCAAACTGAAAACGCCATCGCCAAGACACCAAACAACCAGCTGCCTTCGGTAGAAAATACATGATCTTGGGGCGAAAAACCATCACCCGTTTCAATCATCAAATACAAAATTTTATAACCAAACAAGAACGCCATCACGGCATTCAACACATATTCACTTTTCGCTACCGCACCCCCAGTGATCTGTTTCACCTTCACCTTGGCGAACTGCCCCAATCCGGTTTTGCGATCCAGTTCAGACGACATCGCCCAGAAAGCCGCGCCAATGCTCATGGCCACAAAAAAGCCAAACGTATTTACCACTTTCAAAAATGGCAGTGATAGACCAGTAAGATCGAAAATAAAATGATAGAGGGTTGGAAACACAGGTGCAAGTTAATGCTCAACTCCGGCGTAATCAAATGCTGCATTCACCCATCCTTCGGAATCCAGTTCAGACAACGTTACATTGGCCACGGTATTCACCAACAATGGGTCATAATCTGTGGCCACTTTGATGTAGTTATCCGTAAAGCCAAACATCACCCCCCTGCGCTCTTCCTCCTCAAACAACACCGGCCTTTGCGTACCCAAATGCTCTCTGTAAAAGGCCATGCGCTTCTTTTCACTCAAGCCGCGAAGCATCTCACCGCGCTCCATTCTCACCTTCACGGGCACCACATCCCTCATTTTTTTGGCCGTGGTATTGGCCCGTTCCGAATAGGGAAAAACGTGCAGGTACGACACATCCAATTCGTTCAAAAACTGATAGGTTTCGAGGAAATGCTCTTCGGTTTCACCAGGAAAGCCCACAATTACATCTACCCCAATGCCGCAGTGAGGCATCAATGTTTTGATTTTGTTGATTCGTGATTGATACAATTCACGCAAATATTTCCGTCGCATGCGCACCAAAATCTCATCGCTACCGCTTTGCAACGGGATGTGAAAATGGGGCACGAAGCGATTGCTTTTTGATACAAATTCAATGATTTCATCGGTGAGCAAATTGGGTTCGATGCTACTGATTCTGTAGCGATCTACGCCTTCCACCTCATCGATGGCTTTCACAAGGTCAAAAAATGTTTGCTCGTGCTCCACGCCAAAATCACCGAGGTTAACACCCGTTAACACAATTTCTTTGGCACCTTGCTGGGCGGCTTCTTCCACCAATTTCAGGGTTGCCTCCACATTGCCACTCCTGCTTTTGCCGCGGGCCAACGGAATGGTGCAAAAACTGCAAAAATAATCGCACCCGTCTTGCACTTTCAAAAAGATGCGGGTTCTATCACCCAAGCTGTAACCGGGCACAAAATCGTTCACTTCCTTGATCGGCGCATTGAAAACCAATGGCTTGGGTTCCTTCACCAATGTGTGCAAGTGATCTACCAATTGAAATTTCTCTGCGGCGCCGAGCACCATATCTACGCCCGGAATTTGTGCGATTTCATTGGGTTTCAGCTGCGCATAACATCCAATCACCACCACATAAGCATTGGGATTTTGCTTCAACGCTTCCCGAACCACCTTTTTACACTTCCGATCGGCATGATCTGTTACGCTGCAAGTGTTGATCACATACAAATCTGCACCGTCTTGAAATTCCTTTTTCTCAAAGCCTGCCTTACTCAATTGCTGTCCGATGGCACTGCTTTCAGCAAAATTGAGCTTACAGCCAAGGGTATAAAAAGCAACGGTAGACATGGAATGTGATAAGATTTACAAAGGTACGGAATCCACGGGTTCTTAAAAAACCAAAGCAAATTCCACGCTCCAAGTGCCGATCATTTGGGGCGTACCGGGCTTTTCATTCTTGGGATCTGTGCTGGGGGAAATCAGCTCTTGCTCGGTTTCCGGGATGCCATCGTTGTTCAAATCCACCAACCCACGAATCACAAAATCATCGTTCAAATTCCTCAATCCCATTTTTACCGATACCGAATACCCATACGATTCGCCGCGCGTCTGATACCCCACTGTGGCCTGATAATCCATGAGTTTGATGGGCAATCTGTTCCACTTTTCGGTAGAATTGAATGTACTCAACGAGGTTGGCAATGGAATTTTCCCGGGCCCCACATACATCACAGAATTGAAATTGTATCCCAACTGCAAGCCCGCCTGCAACTGCTTGATGGTTTTATCGCGCTGCTTCGATAAGCGATAGGTCATCAACAAAGGCACATCCATGCTCATGATGGCGATTTTGGTATAACTTCGATTGATGTTGGAATCGCCCTGTTTCCCATTGGCAAAATTGCTGCCCCGCATCCGAAGATCCAGCCCTGATTGAAACCCCAATGGCGAACGCTTTTCGGGATTCGTGTGAAGATAAAACCCCGCCATAAATCCAACGGTTGGCCTTGGATTGATCAATTTACCGCCATACATCGAATTCAAGCCCATTCCCAACTTCAAGCCATAGTTCTGACGGCCTTCATATTCCAAATCAGAAACAGCTTGGGCATTTCCTTGAACAGACATCATGCCCATACAAGTCACCAAAATCCACTGTTTGATTTTCATCGTTCTATACAATTATATTTCTTTTCCTTTGAGTGCCGCCGAAACCGCTACATCCATCAATCGCTCAGCAAACGGACGTGTATAATCGTTCAAATCCGTTACCGCAGAAAGAATCATGTCTTTTTCAGCCCGCTCACGCAATAGACACTCCAAGGCCACAATGCGTTGTTTGGTGCCCTCAATTTCTTCTACATTCATCAAATTCGCATTTTTCTCCATGAATCTTTGAGCCAAATACACCAATTGCTGTCCTTCATTGATTGCTTCTTGATGAAGGCGTGTTTGTATATCGGCCTGTGCAAACTGGAATCCTTCGAGCAGCATTTTTTCTACTTGATCATCGGTGAGTCCATATTGGGGCTTGATTTCGATGTGTTGAACCACGCCACTTCTCAATTCTTTGGCTTGTACTTTCAGCAATCCATCGGCATCGAGCGCAAAAACCACTTCAATTTTTGGCAGGCCGGCGGGCATGGCTGGAATTCCTTTGAGCACAAACTCTCCCAACTTTCTGTTTTCCGATACCATTTCTCTTTCACCTTGATAGATGCTGATCATCAAATTCACTTGACCGTCTACGGAGGTGGTATACTCACGACCCACTTTACAGGGGATTTTGTTGTTTCGTGGAATCAGCACATCCATCAAACCACCGGCTGTTTCAATACCCAAGCTCAAGGGGGTCACATCCAACAGCAACACATCTTTGCGATTGCCCGCAAGTACGTCGGCTTCTATGGCAGCACCCAACGCCACCACTTCATCGGGGTTGATTTGATTGTTCACAGTTACATGCGGAAACATGCCACTGAGCAATTTCAATACTTCCGGATAGCGGGTAGAACCACCCACCATCACCACCGCTTCGATGTGATCGGGTTTCAGTTGAGCATCGCGGAGGGCGGCCGCAATGCAATCTTTGGTTTTGAGCATGAGTGGTCTTGCGGCCGCCTCCAACCCATGATAATCCAACCGCAAATCAACCACGCTGCCATCGCCCAAATCAAAAGCATGTAAAAACACTTCATCCACATTGGCACCCAAAAACACCTTCGCCTCCTCCGCCAACAAACGCAAGCGATGCACATCGCCCAAGGCCGCTAATTCAGACAGAGCCAAGTGCTCCGATTGCCAATGCATCATCACCGCACGATCGATATCATCACCACCCAACGCCGTATCTCCCTTGGTAGACAGCACCTCAAATACGCCATCTTCAATCTTCAATATGGATACATCAAACGTACCTCCCCCCAAA
>JAIYBO010000128.1 GCA_027488495.1 Bacteroidota bacterium
AAACCAGAATTGGCAGACTGTCCCGAATACCCAATCAATCGATCCATGACACTGATATTAATTAATATGTAACCCAGATAAAATCCGGCGCCACTGCACATCAGAAATGTGGTGATGTCGATGTATTGGTGAATGAACAAATAGGTAGATAAAATAGAAACCCCGGCCCCGCCCAAGATGGAGTAATTGGTGGCGATGAGTGCGGATTTGTGAGATTTTATGAGAGAGAATAGGGGTATGATGGCCAGCAATATGAGCGTGACCTTAAATTCCATTTGGGTAAAAACTTTTGTGCTAAAGGCATGGTTTTCTGTAAGTAGTTCGGCGGAAAAATTGTCGCGAAAATCCCTGAGAATGGTCAAGGTGCCATAAATGAAAACAAAAGGCAACAGGATAAATCCGTATTTGTGCAGGAAGTTTTTTTGTTCTTGGGCTGTTAAGGGGGTTCTGTGGTTGCGCAGTTGGATGTCTTCCTGCGTGGGTGTTGGCAGTTTCTCTAGCAAGAGGAGGGTGATGGCGGCCAGTATTAAAGCGATGATGGCTGTGTAAAAAGGTACTTCCGAGTTGAGGAGATGTAAAGCGTTTTGTAGATATAATCCGAAAGATTTTACCCAGCCCGACGAAAATACAAATGTGCAAGCGAGCATCGCACCAATCAACTCTGTAAAACGGCGGCCTTCCACGTAGGAGAATACGATGCCCCAAACCAAACCCAATGGGAATCCATTCAAGAACATCAACAATGGCCAAAATTTCATGTCGGCGAATTGCATAACAAACAATGGGATTGTTGCGCATACCAACACGATGAGCAAGAAAACGCTTCGGTCTTCTTTTTTGATGGTCCCCAGTTTTTTGATGCCATAAAATTTACTCAGTGTGTATCCCAGGAGCTGTGCCAATACCATCCATATTTTGATATTTGCTCCCCAAAGTTGCTGGTTGTCATAAACCAAAGCAGAAAAGGGTTTTCTGACTGCATACATGCAGGTGTATAAGCAGAATGTGGTGATTCCGATTAGTACGGATGCAATGAGGTTTTGCTTACCTAGTTTGTTGGAAGGCATGCTTTTTGAATTTGTGAGGTGTTGATGGCGGTGTAAGAGGCGATGAGTTGAATGCAATCTTGAACGCCTGCTTCTAACTCATTGCGATGATGGGCATCGGTGTTGAACATGAGTGGTATTTGGTTGGCTTGAAGCGACTCTATCAGTTGAACATGGGGATATGGGTTGTTAAGTCCTTTGTGGTAAAGGGCCCGGGTATTGATTTCGATGAAATCAAAATTTTCACGGTTTGAAATAGATAATTGCAGCAGTTTCTGATAAAACCAGTCCTTCAGTTCTTCGAATTCAGGGAGTTCGATGGCGTGTAATACGATTTTATCGATATGACCGATGATTTTGGGTTTGTTGTTGGGCAGTGGGGAACTCATTAAGCCTGCAGTGGATTGCAGAAAGGCCGATAGCAGTTTTTTTAGTGAATAGTTGTACTCTTTCAGTGCCAACATGAATTGGGCATAAGTGCCGTCTATTTCGTAATAGCGATACTCACCGTTTGTTGTTGATTTTTCTTTAGACGGCAAGTAGTGTATGCTACAAATGAAATAATCTGCAGCGTTCAATTCCGGGTTTGTTAAGCATGGATAGCCCAAATGAGCCAAGTAGTCGATTTCTAATCCGTGATGGATCTGAATTTGGGGCTTGAAAGCAACTTGAAGGTCTTTGATCGTTTTACAATAGTTGCTGACTTTTTCCACCGGCAAACACCATTCGCAAGGGAAAGGCAAAGGTGCATGTGCGCTGAATCCAAGGAATTTCCAATTCAGTGCGATGGCTTTGTTGACGTATTCTAAAGGACTGCTCTTGCCGTCGCAAAAAGTAGTATGGGTGTGCAGATTCACGGGGTTGGATTGCTACGAAGTAACATGCAGCATGTGGCCTCGATTTTGATGAATTGTTAATTGTGGATGAATGATTTATTACTTCAATCTTTTTTGGATGCTGTTTTTTTTTTTTTTTTTTTTTTTCATATCCTTTTTTTGAGGCGTATGGTTGAACGCATCGATCAGTTGATTCAGGGATTCAAAGATGTGCGTGCAAGGGTATGCATTCCATTTTGTGTTTTTACTGTCCTTGGTGATGAGGACATTCCATTTGCATCCAGCATGATATCCAGCCAATAGATCCGACTTGGTGGTTCCCACAAATGCCACGTCCTCCGGATTTGTTACATGGGCAAGGTTCATGATTTTGAAGATGCCATCAGGAAATGGACTGGATCGCGGTACTTCCAAAGTACTCAAAGTTGTGTGGATCAGCTTTTGTGAATCATGATTGTCGATAATGCCCCTACTGGTTTTGGGCTCGAGCCAAGAAAGACAAGCGACGGTGCTGTTTTTTTGTTTTGACTCAAGGGCGAAGTCGATGAATGTGCTGTTCAGCGATGGTTTTGGCAACTGGGCAAAGTGTAGTTGTATTTGAACTGAAATTTGTTTCGCAATTTTGGTTTTTAGCTCCGCCGTAGGTTCGATGAGCATTCTTAGCGCAATGATTTCAACCACCTGGTCAATGGGTTTTCCGATGAGTTCATCCAACGCCCAATTGTCTGCTTTGAAATGATGCTCTTTAAAAACTCCTTGAAATATGTCTCCAATGGCCGAGTGTGAACCTATGGTTAAATCTACCAAAGGCAAGATGATTAATTTGGGCCATTGTTGTTTCATTTTTCAAAATTGAATCACCAAATTAAATCACTGATTATTACAATGTTAAAACTGTTTTTTGGATTGTAATTTTTGTGAATGATGCATCAATGAACGCTTAACAGCGGCGTTGCGTTGGTGGCCATCGCAATGGAACGCTTTAAAAGTGTTGCCAATCCAATTTTATGTACCTTTAATAGTCCGGGCAACATGCTTTTTCTTGGGTGTAAATTGGGCATCGTGTTCACATCCAATATGTAAGGGGTGTCATTCACCCAACGAACATCCACGCGCGACATGAATTTTAAATCCAAGGCGTTGTGAGCGGAAACGGCGGCATCGCACAGTGAATTTAGCATCTCTGAATCGATATTGGGGAAATAGTTTTTGCGCGTTTTGCCGTGCGATTGGCCCGCCAAATAAATGTCTCTTTTTGGAAAGGGAATTACTTCTAAGGGCGGCAAGGCTTGGTATTGTGTGCCGTCTTCATTGGGGATGATGGCGATGCTGAATTCGCGACCAATTAAATACGGTTGAATGAGTTTGTTTTCGGCGGAGCACTTTTGGAAATGAACTTGGACTTCCTCTGCGGTGAAAATTTCGATGCCTCGATGGCAGCCTCCAAAGCGGGGTTTAGATATATATAAATTGTGATGAAGGTTGTTTGTATGTTGAAGTGATACCGGTACAAATAACCC
>JAIYBO010000088.1 GCA_027488495.1 Bacteroidota bacterium
GACATCACCACATTTCTGATGTGCAGTGGCGCCGGATTTTATCTGGGTTACATATTAATTAATATCAGTGTCATGGATCGATTGATTGGGTATTCGGGACAGTCTGCCAATTCTGGTTTCCTGATTTATATCGCAGACAGCGTTGGATATCTTTTTTCATTGCTTATCAGTTCGATGGCGTTGCTATTCAAAGACAGCGATGCACATTGGACCAACCTTTACATATACATCCTATTGATTGGCAGCATAGCTACTGTAATCATTAGTTTAATCATTATCAATCAAATCAATAAACAAAAAACCATTTCCACCAATGCTACCATCATCCCAACCTAAAGCCATTGTTATTGGTGCCGGAATCCTCGGCCTTGCTTATGCAAGAAGTCTAAAACTTGCCGGATTCTCGGTGGATGTTTTTGAGCGATCCGCCAAAGCCTCTGGTTCTTCGATTCGCAATTTTGGTATGGTTTGGCCCATCGGACAGCCAAAAGGAACGATGTTAGACCGCGCCATGCGCACCAGAGATATTTGGATTAACATTTGCAAATCAGCCAACATATGGCACAAGCAAACGGGCAGTGTACAGTTGCTTTCGAACATCTTGGAACTCGAACTTGGCAAAGAATTTATCGAAAGGGAAAATCCCCATCGCCCCAAATTGCAACTCTTAAACAAAGAGCAAACGCTCAGTGTTTTGCCAATCGCGCACAAACAGAATACACACGGAAGCATCTACAGCGGAACAGAAATCATTGTTGAAGCCCGAGAAGCAATCCGCTTGATTCCCGAATATTTCGCCGAACAATTGGGCATTCGATTTCATTTCAACACAACCGTGACCGAAGTACAACCGCATCGGATAAAAACTTCAACCCAAAAAACCTACGAAGCCGACATCATCGTAATTTGCAGCGGTTACGAAATCAACCTTTTGTTTCCAGAGGTCTTTGCGGCTGCGCCAATAACCATCAGCCAGCTCAATATGCTGCGCAGCGCCCGCATTTCACAAACCATACCCGCGGTTTGCGCCGGCTTGAGTTTTTTACATTACGGTAGTTACGAGAAACTGCCTTCATCGGCCATTTATAAAAAATGGGTCACAGACAATTACCCGGCCCAACATTTCCATGGAATACACTTGCTGATCAGTCAAAACTACACCAACCAGCTCACCATTGGCGACAGCCACGATTATGGCCAACATCACGATCCTTTCCAATCCAACGACGTTGACCAACACATCATTGATTATCTCAACGACGTACTTGACATACCAAACTTGAGCATTGCTCAGCGCTGGACGGGGCAATACTTGAAACTCACCAATGGTAAAAGCGAATGGTTTGAGCAAATTGAAAAGGGTATTTTCATTGCCAATGGACCGGGAGGCGCCGGCATGACCTTGGGTTTCGGCATGGCCGAAGACACCATCAGTCAAATGATCGGTTAACCATCAAACATTCGGCCAAATCGGCCCAAACGCTTTCAGGAATTTCCGATTCGATATCTATTTGCTTGCCAGTATCGTCCCATCTGCGAAGCATCAGTGCTTTATGGAAATACGGATGATTCCTAGCCGCTTCCACCTCTTCATCGGACATTAAACCACCTTGCAATTGAAAGCTACGCAAACTGGCTGCCGATAAACGATTGATGTAATAGGGCTCGCAACTCACCAAATATCTTTTGGCCCAAACATGCGTTAAAATCAAAGAGGCCACTTCCTCGCCAAAACCCCAACGTTTTACCAACGTGGCGCCCCAGTTTTCATGTTTCATATCTTTTTCCCGGCCTTCTTCATCTTGGTATTTCAAATGTCCGATATCGTGCAAAAAAGCCGCTACGCGCAAATTCAAATCGGCTTTAGCGCTGACTGCCAATTGGTAACATTGAATGGCGTGTTCCTGTTGGGTGACATTTTCACCGTAATTCTCATTGCCCTTTAAGGCAAACAGAAATTTAATTTCTTCAATAATCTCTTTTGTTTCCATGATCCGATACAATAAAAAAAGGGGCAGATAAATCCACCCCTCTTTCAACTAAAACTACTTATGAAAAAAAGTTCTTTTATTTATTCACCCACATATCGGCATTGATATCATCTTTTCCTCCGAATTGACGATCCAAAGCGGCTTGCAAGTTGGTTGTATTGTTGGTTCTTTCTCCATTGGGATACTGATATCTCTTTGGAATCGCTCCGCTATTACCTGTACCAGGACCATTGTCTGAGAAGGTTGGGAAACCAGTTCTTCTCCAATTGTAATAACCCTCAAGTCCACTATTTTGGAAGAAAGCCAAGTACTTTTGAGCCACAATTTGTCTCAAACCAGTTTCATTTGCACCAGCATATTTCACAGTGGGCTGATTGAAATAGGCGGCTTCATCAAAATTGTAAACATTCTTGATGTAATCAGCGCCGTTGGTGGGTGTACCACCGTTTTTGAATGCATACACATCCATTGCACCATTTTTCACACCGTAAAAATCAAAACTTGCTTTGATGCCTTTTTCGTACCAGCTAGATGCATTTTCTGTAATCCAACCTCTGTGAGCTGCTTCGGCCATATTGAAACACATTTCTGAGTATCCAACCAAAATACCTGGCTCTGCAGTAAAAGTTCTGTAATAACGGTAACGGTTGTACAATGAGTATTCTCCATTGAGGAAGTTACCTCCGTTTGAAACCTGCATCTTGGTAGACATATCTGCCAAATCTTGATTCGCATCGGCGCCTACAAAGGAACTAAAATCGGTGTAACCAGATCCAGCCTTCAACTTTGAACCTGCAGGTTCAGCGATTACGAATACACGGGGATCCTTCAAATACGTCAAAACAGACAAATTGGTAGACGACATATTGTAACGCAATGCATCAAAACCATAATTATCGGGACTCACAGGATACTTATTCAAAGTGCTGTTGTAAACAAATTGGAAATTATCCGCATTGGAGGTAAAAACTGGATACTTTGCAGCATTCGAAACAATATTGCTAAACTTTGCTTTGATATTGAGATCCGCATCGCCTTCTTTTTTACTCAAAGCAATCAAAACA
>JAIYBO010000115.1 GCA_027488495.1 Bacteroidota bacterium
GGTCCGGATACGGCCTTGGTAACAGTTATTGCAAAAGACACAGACGGTGATGGCATTCCTGATTACATTGAGGGTTCTAAAGATACAGATGGTGATGGAGTATTTGATTTCGCCGATATCGACTCAGACAATGACGGACTCTTGGATTTTATTGAAAATGAAAATCAAGATACCGCAATGGATTTCGATTTAGACGGTGTTCCCAATTTCAAAGACCTAGATTCAGACAACGATGGCATTTTTGATATATACGAGGTTGATGGTTCAGACCCTGACAATGACGGTGTATCTGGTACATCCCCTGTGGCTGTGAATTCAGCTGGAGTGCCACTTTCTGCCAATGGTGGAACAGGTTATAATGAAATTGACACGGATGGTGATGGCAAACCCGATTACAAAGATTTGGATACTGATGCAGATGGAATTGCGGACAAAACAGAAGGTGTAAGCGATGTTGATTCGGATGGTATTGGTAATTGGAGAGATACGGATAGTGACGGTGATGGCATAAATGACAATGTGGAGGGAACAGTAGATACTGATGGAGATGGCAAGTCAGATTTCATTGATACCGATTCAGACAACGATGGTATTTCTGATGCCATTGAAGGTACTACAGATAGTGACGGTGATGGCATCGGCAATTGGCGCGACCTAGATTCAGATAATGATGGTATTTCTGATCAAACCGAAGGCAATGTAGATACAGATGGTGACGGAACGGTAGATCGTTTGGACTTGGATTCAGACAATGATGGAATGCCTGATGCCGTGGAAGGTAGTGTTGACTCAGATGGAGATGGTAGAGGCGATTGGCGCGATTTGGATTCTGATGACGATGGAATTCAAGATAGCTTTGAAGCGGGAAGTAACCCAAATACGCCAGTGGATACAGATGGCGATGGTAAACCTGATTATTTGGATACTGACAGCGATGCAGATGGCATTTCAGACACTATAGAAGATGTTGTAGATACAGATGGTGATGGCATTTCGGATTTTAGAGATGGTGATTCTGATGGCGATGGCATCTCTGATCTTTTGGAAGGAACAGTAGACACAGATGGTGACGGTAAAGGTGATTGGCGTGATCTAGATTCAGATGGTGATGGCATTTCTGACAAAACTGAAGGTACAACAGATTCTGATGGCGACGGCGTTGGAAATTGGCGTGACTTGGATTCAGACAATGATGGCATCTCAGATCAAACAGAAGGAACAGCTGATACAGATGCTGATGGTATTTCGGATTATCTCGATTTAGACAGTGATAATGATGGTATCTCTGATAAAATTGAAGGAACAGTGGATACGGATGGAGATGGCACAGGTGACTGGCGCGATTTGGATTCCGATAACGATGGTATTTCAGATCAAACGGAAGGCACAACAGATACGGATAGTGATGGTACGGCCGATTGGCGTGATCTAGATTCAGACAATGATGGCATTTCTGATCAAACCGAAGGCACAGTAGATACAGATGGTGACGGAACTGGCGATTGGAGAGACATCGATTCTGATGGTGATAACATTCTTGATAGTACCGAAGGTACCGTAGATACTGACGGTGATGGTACACCTGATTGGCGTGACTTGGATTCAGACAATGATGGCATTGCTGATAGTACCGAAGGCACAAATGATTTTGATGGCGATGGTATTGGTAACTGGCGCGATTTGGATTCTGATGGTGATGGTATTTCTGACCAAACAGAAGGAACCAACGATAAAGATGGTGATCTTCAAGGTAACTGGTTGGATTTGGACTCAGATGGTGACGGTATCTCTGACAAAGTGGAAGGATCTACAGACTCAGATGGTGATGGGGTTGGTAACTGGTTGGATTTGGACTCAGATGGCGACGGCATTAGTGATCAAGTTGAAGGTACGACGGATACCGACAATGACGGCACCGCGGATTATTTGGATTTAGATTCAGATGGTGACGGCATCAATGACCAAGTTGAGGGAACCACGGATACCGATGGTGACGGCGTTGGCAACTGGCGCGATTTGGATTCTGACGGCGATGGCATTAGCGATCAAACCGAAGGCACTACAGATACTGACGGTGATGGAACATCAGATTACCTAGATTTAGACAGTGACAACGACGGTATTAATGATCAAACCGAAGGGAATACTGATTCTGATGGTGATGGCGTTGGCAATTGGCGCGATACGGATTCTGATGATGATGAAGTCTTAGATGGTGATATCAATGAGGGTACAGCCGATACAGATAAAGACGGCATACCCAATTATATTGACCCAGATTATTTCATACCAGAAGGATTTTCTCCAAACGGTGATGGCATCAATGACATTCTTTACGTTCGTGGACTTAAAGCAAAAGTCTTCTCGCAAGCAACATTGATGGTATTTAACCGTTGGGGTCAAGAAGTTTACGTTTCACCTACCCCATACAAAAATGATTGGGATGGTAAAGGAAAAACTGGTGACCAATTGGTTGAAGGCGTTTATTACTTAGTCTTCAAGTTTGGAGGAAACACAGTAAGTCAAAACATTTATATCAAACCTTAAAATTGAATACAAACATGAAATTCATGATGAAAAATAAATTACCGTGGGTATTGGCGATCACTTCCTTTGTTGCTGCGCCAACATTTGCTCAACAAGAACAAATGTATACTCACTACGACTTTAATTCTCTGGCAATGAATCCAGCCTATGCCGGTTCGAAAAGAACATTGGTGGCAAGTGCTTTGAATCGCACTCAATGGGCTAGTTATCCAGGCGCACCAAATTACCAAAGCTTGGCCATTCATTCACCAGTATCACAAGCCCCGGCTTTTCGTGATTTTGCGGTTGGAATGAATATACAAACTGGAAAGATTGGAAAATTTGAAGTGGCCTCGCCATTTGCTGAGACTGAAATAGCCGGCAATATTGCATACCACAAAGAAATCACTCGCAATCTCCGATTGGCAGTTGGTTTGAGATTGGGTGCTTTTAATTACAAAGCAGAACTGTCAAAGTTGAGGCTACAAAATCCAACAGATGTAGTTTATGGAAATGATTATTCTATCACAGCACCAATGACAGGGTTCGGGGTTTACTTATACAGTGATAAGTTCTTCGCCGCTGTAAGTTCCCCACGTATGGTATTTATTAGCCCCAATACAGCTGGATCTGGTGTGAATTTGAATTATGTTTCTCAGATGCACTACTATGCAATTGCCGGGGTGGTTTTGGATGTTTCAGATGACATCAAACTAAAGCCAACTACTCAAGTAAAAATGGTAAGCGGAGCGCAGATGCAAGCAGATTTCAATTTGCATTTACTTTACAAAGATTTTGGATCGATAGGGGCATTCTAC
>JAIYBO010000065.1 GCA_027488495.1 Bacteroidota bacterium
GGATTGTATTTGAAATCTGCAATGGCTCGAGGATATACTTGCAGGGGTTGAAGGAAGGTGTCTTTACAGCCAAAACTGTTGGTTACAATCAATCTTACCGGGAACGTTCCAGAGTCAGGGTAGACGATATTTTCATCCCGTAAACTAGATCGTCTGCCGTTGCCAAAGTCCCAATTATAATTTGAAATGGTACCTGCTCCGGCGGTTGAGGCATTGGTAAAAGGGAAGTTCACATCTTCACAATCGGGCTTCACACTGAAGTAGACGAAGGGTTTGTTTGCGATGTAAATGGTTCTGTCGATGGTGTCTTTACACAGGTTGCTGTTATAGACAATGTATTTCACCTGGGGCAAACCGGAAGTGCCGTAATAATGTTGAGGGCTTTTGCCGGTGTATGTGCCGCCATCACCAAACCACCAATACTCTTTCGCAATAAATCCGCTACCAGGCGATGTGAGTGAGGTGAATTTTACCACGGTATTCTCACAAGTGTCTTCCACGGTATAGTTGGCTTGCGGTGCGCCCAATATGTTGATTTTCTTGAAGATGGTGTCGCTACAACCCGTGGCGGCAGTAACAATGAGTCGGGTGTTGTAAATGCCTGCGGGAGAGAAATAACCCACGGTAGAATCCCCACTGCCGTTGTTGCCATTGCCAAAAGACCAATTCCAACGAATTAGGGTGTCTTGTGCGACGGTTGATTTATCTACAAAAAGGACGCTGTCTTTTTCGCAAATACCGGCGGTGGTGAAATTGGCGATGGGGCAGGGGGTAGTATCGGAGAGTGTCCAAGTTCCTGAAAAATTGACACCGGCATGCAATAGCAGGGTGTTGTTGCCGGCATTTACCCTTGAACGAACAGGATAACTCCATTTATTGGCACTGGCCGACCATGAAATGGCTCCCATGTTGCTTTCTTGGATGGTATTTGTACCGGAGTTGTGTTCTTGGTTTGTGTAGTTGAACTCCAATGAGATTTCTGGTTTGTTGCTGTAACCACCATCTTGAATTACCCAAAATCGATCTAACATTCGTCGGGCGTTCTCGGTGCCATATTCGTTTTTCACATGCGGCACCCCAAAAGGCAGCGGACGGTTGTTGGGCAAAGACGCTGTGGGAGTGGGGTATGTTGCTGCGGTAACAAATCCGGAATCTGTATTTTGGAGCCCCACATTTTTCACGTTGTAATCTAACGGGATGTTGTTTCCAGTAAGGGTTTGGAAAGGAATTCGATATTGCGGACCGGCACCTGCATCACGCAAGTTCCATTGCACAAAGCCATATCCTGCTGTTGGGAATGATTCTGATAAAAATCCACCAGTGGTTCTGGCAATGGCGTTTTCGGACCGGTTGTTTATGATCAGTTTTTTGCCATTGAGGTTCAATTGTCGATCAAATAGGTTGATTTTACCGGTGCCTCCGCCTTTGTGGCCGCCCCCAACCAAGATGTTGGTTTGTAGGGTTGGGTTGGCTGAGCATTTAAGGTCTAGGGCAGGGAATGCGGTAATTGCGGTGCCCTGAAAGGATTGAATGGCGCCTTTGAGTATCGCTTTTCCATCATTGGTCATGAAAATGGCCCCGCTGGAGTTGTTGATCCAGTTACCTGTGAATGAAATTTCTACATCACCATTGAAAATGAGGCGAGAAACCGATTGGGCTTTGTAGTTCCCCTTGGTGCCGTCAATGACGATGAATGTGCCATTATTAGCAACCACATGGGCGCCATTGTGCACCCATCCTTGAGCAAATCCCATGGTTGTGCTTATGAGGCAAGCGGCGGCAAACAAAAGTTGTTTCATTCCTGTAATGGCGGGATGTTTACTTTTTGTTTTGAAGTTCGGTCACGATGCGAAGGAGCTCTTCGTTTTGTTTCTTCAACAGTTCAATTTGGGCTTGTTGTTCTTGGATGGCTTTGACCATAGGGACAACAAACTCACTGTATCGCAAGCCGTAAACATCTGTTTCATTTTTGGCCTTGTCTACACCAGAAAAATCATACCCAATGCTCTGAGCTGCTTTTTCAACGTCTTGGGCAATGAATCCGCTGAATCTTGTTTGTGCATTTGGGTTGGCTGAATTTTGCACTTCGGTGTTTGCTTCAGCAGAGGTGGGCGCATTGATTTTTGTGGCTTTGTCGAGGGCGATGAAATCGAAATTGTAAGTGACTGGCTCTAGTTTTAATATGAAATCCAAACCCGGTACATTCTTTTCGATGTTTTTCTTGAATCGTCCATCGGAGAGGTTTGTCCAAGCTACAAATCCACCAATAGATGTTACGCCATTGTTGCCTATGCGCACTTGGTTGTTGGCTGTGGTAACCGCTTGAAATCCCAATGCTGTTGTGTTAGTCAGAGCACCATTGTTGGCAGATGCTTGAAATCCAATGGCAGTATTGTTACCACCTGTGGAAGTTCCAAATCCAGATTGATATCCATACGCTGTATTGTTGTTTGCGGTGGTATTGCTCTGTAATGCGGAGTATCCCATGGCGGTGTTGTTGCCACCCGTTGTACTTGCTGGCAATGCACCGTATCCCACGGCGGTGTTTAAATTACCAGTTGTATTGGCATCAAGCGACTGATATCCTAAAGCCGTATTATACGACCCTGTGGTTGTACCAATCATCGATTGATAGCCCACTGCCGTGTTTCTTCCA
>JAIYBO010000138.1 GCA_027488495.1 Bacteroidota bacterium
ACAATCCACCCCGCTTTGGATCCAATTGAACAATACCACACTCGCAGGAAACAACGGCGCGGTGGATGGCAGCTACAGCCTCAACGATAGTATTTTTTTATCACCCGGTGCGCAAATCACTTTACCCATCAACATGAATGGCTATTACAATTTGCGGATGTTTGGCAGTTGGGGAAAAACCATCAAAAAGCTGAACATCAATTCCAATGCGGGCATCACCGTATCGCACATACCTAGCATGATTCAGATGGGCAATAACTTGGCGAAAACCAACATGGCCACCAACCCCAGTGCCAATGCGGGTTTGGTTTTGGCGAGCAATATCTCGGAAAAAATCGACTTCAATATCAGCGGCAATGTAAGCTACAGCCAGGTCATCAACAGCATACAGCTTGGCAACAATCAAACTTATATGAGCTATAACTCTCGAGCGGCGTTGAATTTCATGCCCAACAAAAAGTGGGTTTTGAATTCTGATGTTACTTATCAGGCATTTTCGGGCTTATCCAGTTCATTCAACCAATCCTATTACTTGTGGAACGCCGGACTGGGTTACAAGTTTTTGAAAAACAATGCGGGCGAATTGCGGATTACGGGCTATGATTTGTTAAACCAAAACCGCAGCATTCAGCGAAACGTAACTCAAACGTATTACGAGGATGTAAAAACGAAAGTTTTGAACCGCTATGTGATGCTCACCTTTACCTACAAGTTGAGAAAGTTCAATGGCAAGGGTGAAGATGGCAAAGACATGAAAATGATGTTCCCAGGTGGTATGCCTCCTGCAGGAATGCCAATGCATGGAATGCCCGGGCGATAATTTTTTATAAAATGGATCCAAATAAACTTCCCATTGGTTGGCTTTCTTCAGAAGAAGGCTTGATGAAGCAGTTCACATTTCCAAGTTTCAATGAGGCTTTTGCTTTTATTGAAGCGATGGTTGTGGTTGCAGAACGATTAGACCACCACCCCAACATCTATTGGGAATTTTGCCATGTGAAGGTGATATGCAAGAGTCATGATGTCAATAAAATCACGAGAAGAGACTTTGCATTGGCTGAATCGATCAACGGAATTCTTTAAATCTGTCAATCATACACTGTGAATGATGCTGTTTGAAGAACACCTGCACGGCGAATAACTTCAGTGAATCACTTGAATTGAATGGGGTTTAAGCATTGAAAATGTTGGCACATATGTTGGCACATTTCAATACAAAAAAAAGCAGCCAAATGAAATTTGGCTGCTTTTTGTGATCCCGCTGGGACTCGAACCCAGGACCCATACATTAAAAGTGTATTGCTCTACCAACTGAGCTACGGAATCATTTCCTTTTCCCTTTCGTTCTAAGGAGGTGCAAAAATAAGCCTCTATCTCGAAAAATCAAATGTTTTCCGAAATTTCTTTTCTGTAAGTGTGATGAATTTTTGTCTTTACCGCACCCAAACTTTCTAACATACTGATCATCTTTGGATTAAAATCACCCACCCAAGCCAACTCCATACTCTCTGCTTTTCTGGTTTTCAAAATTCCTTCATGGAATTTCATGATCAAACCCGTTTCAATACCCAAATTGTGGTGTGAGGGTACTACGCCAAACACAATCCCCTTGGCTTTGTTGATTTCACCACGCTTCAATACAAATTGCAATTTCTCCCAGAGGCCCAACTTGCCCCTAAACTGCTTGAATACCTGATTCACCTCCAATATGGCAATAAAAAAGCCAATCGGACGACCGTTGTCGTATGCGAACACGGCGAACTCCGTAGGCATCGCCAATTTCACTTCCTTCAATCGCGCCAACAGCACTGTTTGCGTTAATGGTTCAAAATCCTCGTGAAATGCCCACGCTTGATTATAAATTTCCACGAAATCACTGGCATATTTCGACAGGTTTTTGTAATCCAAAAATTCAAACGAATAATTGGATTTCGACATCACCCTACTCGCTATTTTACTAAATCTATCGTAATTAAACGTTGATTCTGTAATGTCGTAAGTGTTTTGTTCAATTTCTACGTAATACCCCCTACTTTCAATCCATTGGCGATAATAAGGCGGGTTATAACTTTCCTTGTATGAAGTTGGATTCACACTGGAAATCATCAATCCCCAAAAGCTGTCACGATCCCCAAAATTCACCGGGGCATCAATGCTCAAACACTGCTCCTCTTCCAACCATTTCTCCGCCACATCCCAGAGCTGCATCGCCATCACATCGTTTTGTATGCATTCAAAAAAACCGATCCCGCCGCGCTTACCCGATTTGGGTCTCTGCGTATAGAAGGCCGATATCCTTCCGGCAGCCAACCCTTGAGCATCAAAAATCACCCATCTTCGGGCCATCCCGTTGCGAAAGGATTTGTTCTTGGCTGGATCAAAGACCGCTTCTACATCGCCCTTGAGGGGATAAATGAACTGAGGGTCTTGGGCATACACACGATCCACAACGGCAAAAAACTGACTCTTTTGCGTATTGCTTACAACCTCAACGATTTCGTATTGCTCTTTTTCCATTTGGTTTAATTAAGGCTTTCAATTGCTTGTAGGGTCCAAACGCTTTGGCTCCAAAGATATGTTTTCATCCCCTTTTTTGTACTTGGTATAGGTCACGATAAACTGAAACATCTCATCCGAGGCACGCATACTCGCTCCGCCATAATCCC
>JAIYBO010000245.1 GCA_027488495.1 Bacteroidota bacterium
ACCTGTGGTTACCTTTACTACCTTGGCCGATGGCAAACCAAACAACAACATCAAAGCAACCAACCCCACACCCAAACTCTTGGAGGCTTTTGATGCGTATTTCGATATAATTGCGGTTCTTTCTGACATCATATGACAATCATGGCAAACTTTTTGCCGAAATTCGCCGAAACTTCTTGAATCGCGAACATTTCCATAAAAAAACATCCCTACAAGCACTGTTAACAGTTGCGATGATGTTTCTATTCGTATTCACCCCGCCCCTGCTGGGCCAAGGCATAGACAGCTTGTCTACAAAAACAGACAGTATTCGAACAGTATCCCAATCAAAAGGCAATCTAGAATCACCCATCCGCTACGAAGCCCAAGATTCCATTGTGATGGGCATCGTCTCCGGAAAAGCCACATTGTACAATACAGCCATAGTAAAAATGGAAAGTATGGAACTCAAAGCCAGACACATCGAAGTAGGCCTTGCGTCCAAAATGCTCTTTGCGAAAGGCGGGCCTGATTCATCCGGAAAATACACTGAACTCCCAATTTTTAGCGATGGGGCAGACAAATACACTTCAGATAGTCTCACATATAATTCCGGCTCCAAAAAAGCCAAAGTGTACGGCCTTTCTTTGTCGCAAGACGAATCTCACATTCAACTGAAACAAGTTGTGCGACAAGCCGATGGTAGTTTCATGGGGCAAAATGGCAAATTGAGCACCTGCTCAGATCCCCACCCCCACTTCTACCTCAACGCCAGCAAAATCAAAGTAATACCCAACAACAAAGTTCTTTTCGGCGCGGCCAACCTGGTTTTCGCCGACATCCCCACCCCTTTGGCGTTGCCCTTTGGAATTGCACCACTTAAAAAAGGACGGCAAAATGGTCTCATCGTGCCCAACCCCGGATTCAACGGCGCCAACAACAGCTTTTATCTCTCCAACCTAGGCTATTATCAGGGGTTAGGCAAATACGCCGACGCTCAATTCAACACCGACCTATATTTCAATGGCGATTTCAGGGTTGGACTAACCACTCGTTTGGTGAAACGATATAAATTCAACGCAGAACTGGGCCTCAATATGAGTAGATTTGGCAATGGACTCGATCGAGCCAATCCAGAGTTTCAAAAGAAAAACGATTATAGCATTGTCTCTAGATTTGGGTTCGACAACAAATTTTTACCCGGAACCACCCTCAACGGAAACATCAATATCGTTACCGGCGATTTCAACAAACGAAACTCGCGCGACATTCAAACACTCTCTCGAAACGAATTCCAATCCAGTATCAACTACGGCAGAAGTTTTGCTCACAACAAAATCAATCTGTCTGCTTCCGCCAGACATACACAAAACGTACAAACACACGATTTTAGGTTGGAATTACCCAATGTGAACATGGGAATTTCATCCATCACGCCATTTGCTAAAAAGAATGGAAACAATAACACTTGGTACGAACAAATTCGATTGTCTTACAATTTAAATTTCACCAATTCACTCACCACAAAAGATACTTTAATATTTAGTGATAAATACAAAGATGTATTGGGCACCATTCAATCTGGGATTCGCCACTCTGTTCCCATTAGCACCAATATAAAATTGTTCAAAGGTGCTTTGAACTTAAGTCCTTCCGCTAGCTATCAAGAAAAGTGGTTATTCAAAGGAAATATCAAAAAGTACGACCCAATTACAAAAACGGTAAACATTTCTGATACAGCAGGATTTTTTAGATTAAATTCATATAATTTTTCTGCCCAATTGAACACGAATATATATGGCACATTCTCCGATTTGAAGTTATTGGGCATTCGAGCCATTCGGCATACCATCACTCCGAGTATTACCCTCGGGTATCGCCCGGAAATTGATGGGATCAAGAAAGGTTGGGCCACCACATACCTAGATTCTCAAAACAAATCAATCACCTATAGTTTGTTCGAAAAATTCGGCGGTTCAGAATTTGGCCAGAGAAAATCCGGCTCCGTGGGCTTCTCCTTGGGCAATAACTTACAAGGAAAAAAGGTTGTGAGCAAGGACAGCACGGGTAAAGAAAAAACGGAAAAATTCAATTTGATAGATCAACTTTCGCTGAGTAGCAGTTACGATTTGGCGGCAGATAGTTTCAATTGGTCCGATGTAAACTTGGGATTCAATACGGTCATTGCCAAACAAATTCGCATTGGAATTAACAGTTCTTACAGCCCATACGCCTACGAAAACGGAAGAAGATTGGCCACTTTCAACTATCAAAAGAACCAAGGCTTGTTGCGCCACCGGAACATTGATTTCAACATGAATTCAAGAATTACCCCTGAAATGTTTGGTGGTAAAAAATCCAAAGAAAACATGCCAGCGAGTGTAACCAACCCATTGGCCACAGATGAAATGGAACTTCGTCAAATACAGATGCAGCCTTGGAATTATTTCGACTTCAGTATTCCTTGGTCGCTGAACTTAACCTACGCGATGGGCTACAGCGCAGAAATCATGAATGCTGCCAACAGAGTGAGTAGAAACACCATCACCATTCGCGGCGATATCAGCATCACTCCAGAATGGAAAATCTCATACAATTCTGGCTATGATTTCAAAAAAAGAGCCCTGAGCGCCAGCGAATTTTCATTGGTTAGAAACCTACATTGTTGGCAGTTGGAGTTTATGTGGGTGCCCAATGGATTTGGAAAACAGTGGCTTTTCACCCTTCGACCCAAAAGCACGCTGCTGCAAGACTTGAAACTTACCAAGCGGGTTTACAGCAATCCAAGTTTGTTCTAATTGTATTACCAGCATCGCGAAAATTGATGATGACCACCCAGCCAATGTGAAAATTCTCACACCCTTTGCAAATCCTTTCGCCACTATCTTTGTTCCCTTTAAAAACATTCATACAAATACAAAATGAGCATACAAATTGGTTCCCCCGCCCCAGCATTTACGTTATTTAACAGCGAAAAAGCTGAAGTAAGTTTGTCACAATTCCTCGGTAAAAATGTGGTGATCCTTTTCTACCCACAAGCATTCACCAGCGTTTGCACCGAAGAACTTTGTTCGATGCGCGACAACCTGAAAGAATACGAAGCATTGAACGCCGAAATCTTGGCCATTTCAGTGGATTCTGTATTTACCCTTGACAATTGGAAAACCCAACAAGGCTATAACTTTCAGATGTTGAGCGATTTCAACAAAGAAGTGAGTACAGCTTATGACAGCATCTATGAGACATTCGCTTTCGGTATGAAAGGTGTTTCAAAAAGATCTGC
>JAIYBO010000193.1 GCA_027488495.1 Bacteroidota bacterium
ATGTGTGGATGCGCATCATACAAAATCGAATCCGGCGCCCCATGGTCCACCAAACATTTCAACACCTTCTGAACCGGCCCCCTTTTATTGCTACGTGTGTACAATTTCCCGTCGGAATAAGTCCCCGCACCACCCTCTCCAAAGCAATAATTGCTCTCGGGATTCACTTTCTTCTCCCGATTCATCACAGCCAAATCCCTGCGCCTTTCCTTCACCCCTTTGCCTCGCTCCAACACCACAGGCTTCCATCCCAACTCTATCAATTCTAAAGCACAAAACAAACCCGCCGGACCGGCACCAATCACGAAAACCTCTCTGGCATTGGCCACATTGTTGAGCAAAAATCCGTTTTCTACAGCAACCTCCTCACCTTGTCCATACACTTCCGCCGTGATTAAAAAATATGGCGTCCGCCCCCTCGCATCAAGGCTTTTCTTCTTCCATACCACCTGGAATGTATCTCCAAAAATACCTGCTTCCCTTGCAAATCTCGCATTCACCCATCCCTCGTCAATCACCTCCTGGGGCGAAAACTTCAATTGCAGTTGCTTCGGCATCGCACAAAAATACACCCACAGCCCCAAATTCCACCAAACTTCTCGGTGCGATTCAGCCCTTCATCGGTTTTTCATCCAAATCCCCCTCGATTTTCGTAATTTTGTATTTATGAAAGAAGTGGTGGTGAGTGGGATTCGTCCTACCGGCAAATTGCACCTTGGCAATTACTTTGGTGCCTTTAAGAATTTCCTCAAACTGCAAGAACAGTTCGATTCCTATTTTTTCATCGCCGATTATCACAGCCTTACCACCCACCCCACACCGGGTGATTTGAGTGCGTCTGTAAAAAGAGTACTTGCCGAATACATCGCATTGGGCCTAGATCCAGAAAAATGCACGATCTATTTCCAATCAGACGTCCCAGAAACCGCTGAGTTATACCTCTTCCTCAACATGAATGCCTATTTGGGCGAACTGGAAAGGGTTACATCGTTCAAAGAAAAAGCGCGTACTCAACCAAACAACATCAACGCAGGATTGCTCACCTATCCCGTTTTGATGGCGGCAGATATCCTCTTACATCGCGGTGTAAAGGTCCCAGTGGGAAAAGACCAAGAACAGCACCTCGAAATGGCGAGAACCTTTGCCAACCGCTTCAACAGATTGTACAATACCGAATATTTCCCTGAGCCACAAGCCTTCAGCTTCGAACAAAACTTGGTGAAAGTCCCCGGACTCACGGGCACCGGAAAAATGAGCAAAAGTGCTGGCGAAGCCGATACCATATACCTCGATGAAGATGCCGCCTCGTTGAACAAGAAAATCATGCGGGCTGTGAGCGATAGCGGTCCGTCAGAACCCGGCTCACCCAAATCCACCCCCGTTCAAAACTTGTTCGATTTAATGGGACTTGTGAGCAACCCCGATACCATTCAATTTTTCGAAGACAGCCACAAAGCAGGCAATATCAGATACGGAGATTTAAAGAAGCAATTGGCTGCCGATATGGAAACCTTCATCGCTCCGTTGAGAGACAAGATCCAATTCACCATGGGGAATGAAAAAATGCTCAACGAAATCGCTCAAATGGGCGCTGAAAAAGCCCGATTATCGGCGCGCAAGACCCTTCGTGAAGTTCGTGAAATCATCGGATTTGGCAACAGGTAATCCCATACAGCAACCCTCAAACACAACAATTCAATCCCTTTATACTAAATTGCGCCCATGCTGAATGTATCTTTGGTTATCCCGCTGTTCAACGAAGCAGAATCACTGCCAGAATTGCACGCGTGGATCGTTCGCGTTTGCAAACAAGAACAACTGTCTTACGAGATTTTATTGCTCGATGACGGCAGTACCGATGAATCTTGGAACATCATCCAGTCGCTGCGAAACGACGACCCCAACGTAAGAGGCTTCAGATTTCGCACAAACTACGGCAAAAGCGCAGCCCTCAATGTAGGATTCGCAGAAGCCCGAGGCGAAGTGGTGATCACCATGGATGCAGATTTGCAAGACTCTCCTGATGAGATTCCTGGATTGAGATCCATGATTTTAAACGAAGGCTACCACGTGGTGAGTGGCTGGAAGAAAAAACGTTACGACCCACTTTCAAAAACCATCCCCACAAAATTGTTCAACTGGGCCACTCGTAAAATTAGCGATTTGGAACTTCACGATTTCAACTGTGGTCTCAAAGCCTATCGCAATGAAGTGGTGAAGAACATAGAAGTTTATGGCGAAATGCATCGCTATATCCCAGTGATCGCCAAATGGGCCGGCTTCCCAAAAGTGGGCGAAAAAGTAGTGGTACACCAAGCCAGAAAATACGGCAGCACCAAATTTGGCATGAACCGATTTGTAAACGGCTTCCTAGACCTCATGAGCTTGTTTTTCATGAGCAAATTTGGCAAAAAACCCATGCACTTCTTCGGACTTCTTGGGGTGCTTAGCTTTTTCATCGGTGCGATGACCGCTTGCTGGATTTTGATAGACAAATTGATCTACGTGATCCAAGACAAACGAGCGCCATTGGTTACAGATAACCCATTGTTCTACATTGGATTGGTGGCTATGATCATTGGCACACAGCTGTTCTTGGCTGGATTCATTGGCGAATTGGTGAGCCGATCCAACCCTGAGCGCAACAATTACAACATCAAGGAAACCACCGATTGATGCAATTCGAAGGCAAGCACATTGTGATTGTTGGTCCTGCTCACCCATTGCGCGGTGGATTGGCTACATACAACGAGCGATTG
>JAIYBO010000256.1 GCA_027488495.1 Bacteroidota bacterium
AGTACTTCTACCTTCTTAGACAACTTAACGTCTACAAATGGACCTTTTTTAATGGATCTTGCCATGATTTCGCTTATCTATTACTTGTTACGTTTTGATTTTCTTCTCTCGATGATCATATTGCTGCTGCCCTTCTTCGGTGCACGCGTCTTCTGACCTTGAGAATAAATGAGATTTCTTGAACGAGGCTGTCCACCTTTGTTTCGGCCTTCACCACCACCCATCGGGTGATCCACAGGGTTCATTGCAGAAGGACGTACGCGAGGACGAACACCCATCCAACGACTGCGACCGGCTTTACCCTTACGCTCCTGACTGTGCTCCTGGTTTCCTACGCTTCCGATAGTAGCCAAACAAGCAGCCAATATCAAACGACTTTCACCTGATGGCAACTTGATCGCGGCATACTTGCCTTCACGAGCCATCAATTGAGCATAAGATCCAGCACTGCGACAGATTTTTGCACCCTGTCCTGGATTCATTTCGATGTTGTGAACCAAAGTACCCAATGGAATTTCGGCCAATGGCAAAGCGTTACCCACTTCTGGAGCAACTCCTGTACCCTGTTCGATCTTCTGACCTACCTTCAAACCAGCAGGTGCAATGATGTATCTTTTTTCTTCACCGAATTGAACCAAAGCAATAAATGCACTGCGATTTGGATCGTATTCTACTGTCATTACCTCTCCAACGATTCCAAAATTGTTTCTTTTGAAATCGATGATACGATAACGACGTTTGTGTCCACCACCGATATAACGTGATGTAATTTTACCTTGATTGTTTCGACCACCAGATTTGCTCAAGGAAACCAACAAACTCTTTTCAGGTTTGCTAGCTGTGATTTCTGCAAACGCATTGGCAACTCTAAAGCGTTGACCAGGCGTGGTGGGATTTAAACGACGTACTGCCATGATTAGATGTTTTCGTAAAAGTCTATGTTAAACCCTTCTTTTAATGTCACAATGGCCTTCTTATACTTAGCAGTATAACCGGAGATTTGGCCTGTGCGTCTGTTACGACGCGATTTCCCCCGCTGGATCATGGTGTTTACCGATGCCACTTCCACTGCATAGAATTCTTCGATCGCAGCTTTGATTTCATCTTTGGTTGACTTAGGGTCAACGATGAATCCATACTGTCCACGCTTATCCATGATAGCGGTCATCTTCTCGGTAATCAACGGCTTCTTGAGTATCATTTTGTATTTGCCTCCTGAATCTTGGCGATTGAATTTTCTGTTATAATCAGTTGAGCAGCTTTCATCACTTCGTAAGTGTTCAAATCTGTAGCACGCATTACTGTGTTGCCTTCGATGTTACGACCACTCAAAACGATGTTTCTCTGCACCTCTGGGGTAACGAACAATGTACGTCCGGTAACTTTCAAGGCTTTCAACATATTTGCAAACTCTGAAGTCTTTGGCGCTGACATATCGAAATCTTCGATCACAACAATGTTGTTGGTCTTTGCTTTGTAAGACAAGGCAGACAAACGAGCCAATTGCTTCAACTTCTTGTTCAATTTGAAAGAATAATCACGTGGGCGTGGACCGTGAATACGAGCTCCACCTACATAAATACCAGCTTTCAATGAACCGTGACGTGCTCCACCTGTTCCCTTCTGACGGAAAATTTTCTTGGTAGAACGGTGAATTTCTTTTCTCTCTTTGGTTTTGTGTGTACCCTGACGTTGATTCGCCAAGAATTGCTTCACATCCAAATATATTGCATGGTCGTTAGGACTGATACCGAACACTGACTCAGAAAGAGTTACCGTTCTACCAGTTTCAGAACCTTGCTTGTTTAATACTTTAATTTCCATGATTAACGCTCAATTATTACTGTTGAACCATTGTAACCTGGGATCGCACCTTTAATCACGATCAGGTTCCTATCTGCATCAATTTTTAACACTTCCAAGTTCTGGATTTTCACACGGTTACCACCAGTTCTACCAGCCATGCGCATTCCTTTGAATACACGTCCTGGGAATGAACAAGCTCCGATTGAACCTGGCGCTCTCAAACGGTTGTGCTGACCGTGAGTGGCTTCACCCACACCCGCAAAACCATGGCGCTTAACAACACCCTGAAAACCTTTACCTTTTGATTTACCTACAACACTTACAAATTCGCCGGTTTCGAACAAACTAACATCCACAACTGAACCCAATTCAGGCATAGTTGCAACATCTGTAAATTCCATAACTACACGCTTTGGTGTTGTCTTTGACTTGGCGAAGTGCCCTTTCATGGCTGAAGAAGTATGCTTATCTTTCTTCTCTCCCCATGCCAATTGCACTGCTTGATATCCGTCTGTATCTTGAGTTTTAACCTGGGTTACAACACATGGTCCAGCTTCAACTACTGTACAAGCCAAACGCTTGCCATCTTGATTGAAGATGCTGGTCATACCCAACTTCTTTCCTATGATTCCGTTCATGACTGCTACCCTCCTTACAATTTGATTTCAACTTCAACACCACTAGGCAACTCGATCTTCATCAACGCATCAACTGTCTTAGTAGAACCGTTGAAAATGTCGATCAAGCGTTGGTATGTGCAGTATTGGAACTGCTCCCTAGCTTTTTTTTTTTTTTTTTGTGAACGCAACACTGTAAAAATCCTTTTACGTGTTGGTAGCGGCACTGGCCCACTCACCACAACCCCAGTGGTCTTAACGGCCTTCACTATCTTCTCGGCAGATTTGTCGATAAGGTTGTGGTCGAAAGACTTGAGCTTAATTCTGATTTTTTGACTTACCATTTTGTAATTTATTAACTCGTAGCGTTAGCTTTTTTCAATACTTCGTCTGCAATGTTCTTAGGAGTTTCAGCGAAATGACTGAATTCCATGGTAGAAGTTGCACGTCCAGAAGTGATAGTTCTCAATGTTGTAACATATCCAAACATTTCACTCAATGGCACTTTTGCCTTAACAATTTGGGCACCCGCACGCTCATCGATACCTTCTAATTGGCCACGACGACGGTTCAAATCACCCATTACATCACCACTGTTTTCGTGTGGGGTTACCACTTCCAACTTCATGATGGGCTCCAACAATACAGGGTTACAACGACGGGCTGCTTCACGGAAACCGCTACGCGCAGCAACTTCAAACGACAATGAATCTGAATCCACCGCGTGGAAGCTACCATCAAACAAACGCACTTTCATGCGATCAATTGCATAGCCGGCCAACACACCATTCGACATAGCCGCTCTGAAGCCTTTTTCAACTGAAGGAATGAATTCACGAGGGATAGAACCACCCACTACATCATTCACCCACTGAAGACCATCACCTACGAAAGTATCGTCGGCTGGACCGATAGTGAATTGGATATCAGCAAATTTACCACGACCACCCGTTTGTTTCTTGTACGTTTCACGGTGAGTATATTCTGCAGTAATTGCTTCTTTGTATGTTACCTGAGGAGCACCTTGGTTACAATCTACTTTAAATTCACGCTTCAAACGATCCAAGATGATTTCCAAGTGCAATTCACCCATACCACTGATGATGGTTTGTCCAGATTCTTGATCTGAATGCACGCGGAAGGTAGGATCCTCTTCTGCCAATTTGGCCAAAGCATTTCCCAACTTATCTGAATCTGCTTGAGTTTTAGGCTCGATAGCCAAACCGATTACAGGCTCTGGGAAAACCATAGACTCCAATACGATTGGATGTCCTTCAGCCACCAAAGTATCACCAGTTTTGATATCTTTAAATCCAACAGCAGCTCCAATGTCACCAGCACCCAAATAATCAATTGGGTTCTGTTTGTTGGCGTGCATTTGGAAGATACGTGAAATACGCTCTTTGTTACCGGTACGCATGTTCAATACATAAGAACCAGCATCCAGTTTACCTGAGTAAGCACGCAAGAAGCACAAACGACCAACATAAGGATCTGTTGCAATCTTAAATGCCAATGCCGCAAAAGGCTCTTTATAATCGGGCTTACGAATCAACTCAGCACCTGTGTCTGGGTTAGTTCCGATCGCACCACCTTTGTCGATAGGAGACGGCATCAATTCCATCACCATATCCAACATGGTTTGTACACCCTTGTTCTTAAATGCAGATCCACACATCATCGGAACAATTTTCATGTCGATAACTGCAGGACGCAAAGCATTCAAAATTTCTCTTTCAGTGATTGAAGTTGGATCTTCGAAGAATTTCTCCATCAAAGTATCATCATATTCTGATACTGCTTCCAACAACTTCTCTCTCCACATGGTAGCTTCCTCAATCATATCCGCAGGGATATCGATGGTTTCGTAAGTCATACCTTGATCTTTATCATTCCAAATCATTCCTCGGAAGTTGATCAAATCAACAACTCCTTTGAAATTATCTTCGGCACCGATGGGCAACTGCAATGGAATTGCATTGCTACCCAACATGGTTTTTACTTGAGTTACAACATTCAAAAAGTCTGCACCCGCACGATCCATTTTGTTAACGAATCCAATACGTGCAACGTTGTAGTTGTTTGCCAAACGCCAGTTGGTTTCAGATTGTGGCTCAACACCATCCACTGAACTAAACAAGAACACCAAACCATCCAATACACGCAATGAACGATTCACCTCAACGGTAAAATCTACGTGACCTGGTGTATCAATGATATTGATGTGGTAATTGTTGCCCAAATATTTCCAAAAAACGGTTGTAGCAGCAGAGGTAATGGTAATACCGCGCTCTTGCTCCTGTGCCATCCAGTCCATGGTAGCCGCACCATCGTGTACCTCACCAATTTTGTGATTCACACCCGCATAATAAAGGATACGCTCAGTTGTGGTTGTTTTACCCGCATCAATGTGGGCAGCAATACCTATGTTTCTTGTTAACGATAAATCGCGTGACATACTCTTTTATAAATCTTATTAAACCCTAAAGTGTGCGAAAGCCTTGTTGGCTTCAGCCATTTTGTGTGTATCCTCTTTTTTCTTTACAGCAGAACCTTCGTTGCGCGCAGCAGCCAAAATCTCACCCGCCAATTTCTCGGCCATAGATTTTTCGTTGCGTTTGCGGGCATACCCAATCATCCACTTCATACCAACTGCCATACGGCGACGTGGCTGAACTTCAGTTGGGATTTGGAAAGTTGATCCACCTACACGACGGGCCTTAACCTCAACCGTTGGCATTACGTTGTTCAACGCTTTGCGGAAGGTTTCAATTCCAGCTTCCTCGGTAACCTTGGCTTCAACGATATCCAACGCACTGTAGAATATGTTAAAGGCCAATGATTTCTTACCATCATACATCATCCCGTTCACGAAACGTGTTACCACTGTGTCGTTAAACTTGGGATCGGGCAATAATATGCGTTTTTTAGCGCGCGATTTTCTCATGACTTTTTAATCTTATTATTTCTTGGCCTTTGGTTTCTTCGTACCGTACTTACTTCTGCGCTGGTTACGTCCTTCTACTCCCGCAGTGTCTAATGCACCACGTACAATGTGATAACGTACACCCGGCAAATCCTTCACCCTGCCGCCACGTACCAATACGATACTGTGTTCTTGCAAGTTGTGGCCTTCACCTGGAATGTAGGCGTTCACTTCTTTTCCGTTCGACAAACGCACACGCGCTACCTTACGAAGAGCCGAGTTTGGCTTCTTTGGTGTAGTTGTGTATACGCGGGTACAAACACCTCTGCGCTGTGGACAAGAATCAAGCGCAGGCGACTTGCTCTTCCAAACAGTTTCCTGCCGTCCCTTTCTAATTAGCTGTTGAATTGTTGGCATATTTTTCCCAAAAAGGACGGCAAAATTACGCCTATTTTTTGTCAAAATCAATACCATATGAAAAAAATATGGCAGTGTTTTCAAAAGAAACCCAAATATCTGCCCATTTCCCGCCAAAATCAAGCCCGCAACGCCAACAAACGCTAGAACTCCCCCTTTTCTAGGCAACTTTGATATTTTTTTCTGCGTCTACCATTTTGGTACTATTTTTGACATCTTTCAACCCAATCAACAACTTATATGCAACTACGTTTTCTTCTCGGTTTTGTCATGGCATCATTCATTTCAACAAATGTCAATGCACAAAATGCCACCCTCAAACCCAATGGTCCTGAAATCGTTTTTGACCACACCATTCACAATTTTGGAAAGATCGCAGAATCCATAAAATTCGCATCGCACCGATACCCCTTCACCAATACTGGCAACAAAACACTCTTCATACAACAAGTTCACACATCTTGCGGCTGCACCACCCCTGATTGGACCCGCGACTCAATCCCTCCAGGTGGAAAAGGTTTCATCGAAGCCAGATACGAAACAACCAATCGCATTGGAGATTTTAAAAAATCTATCAGTGTGTATTCCAATGCAGTTACAGCGCCACTCGTGCATCTCGATATTGAAGGAGAGGTACTCAAAGAAGAAATCGACCCAAACGCCACCCCCATCCCAGACATGGGACAAATGGCATTCAGTGCACCCTCGATCACTTTCAATCCTTTGTTCGACAACCAAATCGATTCGCAGACCATCCGCATCACCAACCAAACACCCTACACCGCAAATTTCAATCCCATCGACGCGGTAAACATTCCCAGCTATATCAAAATAACCGCCTATCCAACTACTTTAGAACCCAATGAAACCGGCAAATTCACCGTGGTCATAGATGGATCAAAAATCAATCATTATGGATTCTCAACCATTGAATTGCCATTTACCACAGACAATCCCGCAGCCTTGTACAATGCGATGTACGTGAATTATAGTCGGAAACAATTCTTCCCCAAATACTCACCCAAACAGTTGGCCAAACAAGCCAAGTTAAGCACAGACAAAACCATTGTGAACTTTGGTAAACAAGTGGCCGGTGATATATTAACGAGCGAATTCACACTCACCAACACTGGGAAATCAGACCTTATTATTCACGAGCTTTCAGGCGATTGCGGATGTATTTCTCTCAAGTTCAATCGCAAAAAATCCAGTATCGCGCCAAATGCCAAAATGATCATCGCTCCTGGACAATCAGAAACGGTGAAGATCTTTTTTGAAACTGTATTAAAAAAGGGGAATGCCAACTACGGCATCTGGATCGTGAGCAACGATCCTACAAACCCAGAAATTAGCATCCCATTAAAGGCTGTTTTCGATGCCAAAGTGATTGAATGTCAAACCTGCCCCAAATAACTTCCATTATCTGTAACAAAAAGAGGGCGGAAATTCCGCCCTCTTTTTGTTTATAACCAATCCGAGAATCCATTACGATCCCCGCATTTCTATTAAAATCTCATTAACGCAAATTGTGATATACGTTTTGTACGTCATCATCGCCCTCTAAGCGATCCACCAAATCCAACACTTCTTTCGCTTGCTCTTCGGTTAAATCCACATAGGTATTGGGCACATATTGCAATTCCGCCGTGTGAACTTCTAGGCCAAGATCCTCCAATGCTTTTTGCATTTGTCCGAAAGCGGTAAAATCGCAATATACATAGACCATTTCATCATCAAAAGCCACTTCATCCAAGCCAAAATCGATCAACTCAAATTCAAACTCATCCAAATCACGGTTGCCCATTTTCTCTTTTTGGATTTTCAACACACCTTTTCTTGTGAATATAAAATCCAATGATCCCGTTTTCCCCATGGCTCCCCCGCCCTTGTTAAAATGCATTCTCACGTTCGCTACAGTGCGCGTATTGTTATCAGTGGCAGTTTCCACCAAAACACCTACACCATGTGGTGCATAGCCTTCGAAACGAACTTCTTCATAGTCTGCAGAATCCCCTTTTGAACTTGCCCTTTTGATCGCAGCGTCTACACGATCTTTGGGCATATTCACAGCCTTCGCATTCTGCATGACTGTTCTTAATTTGGGGTTGTTTTCTGGATTTGGCCCACTTTGCTTTACGGCGATGGCAATTTCCTTACCGATACGTGTAAACTGCTTGGCCATTCTATCGAACCGAGCAAACATGGTGTGCTTGCGTTTTTCAAAAATCCTTCCCATAAGTTTTGCAAAGATACAAAACCTCTTCAGACGTCGTCAAGAAAAAAAGGGAGGGCGGCCAATGGCCACCCTCCCCCACATTTCATCGCCCCTAAAATTAGGTACACGCTGAAAAGGCATTGCCAAATAATAACCTAGATTAGAACTGATAGGATATACTCATATTTACACTCCGCCCCCCGGCGCTCATCCCACTGGCAAAATATCGGTAATGCAAATCCAACAAATTCTCAATGGCCAGATTCGCCGATAACCCCGACTTATGTTTATACCCCCCGCGCACATTCCAGCACTGCCAAGCTGGATTATAACCATCTGCCTGGCCATCTCCGTTGATGTCGCCCATACCAATTGGCTGCTTATCTTGATTGTCTTCCCCACTGTTGGAATAATCCTCTGCCCGCTTCATCCCATTGAACAAGCACTGTCCCTCAACAAACCAACCATTCCCATTCCAACGCAACGATGCTTGTCCGTACACTGGCGGAATGTGATCCAAAGGCTGATCATCTGCGCCTTCATTCAATCGATAAATGCCCTTTGTTTGTGTCACTGAACCCGACATCCATAATTCCCTAAACAACCTAATCTTGGCATTCAAATACATCCCCGAGATCTCCCCAACCGCCACATTCTTCAACTGATAAACGGGGGTTAATCGACCATCATACATTAAGGAATCTTCACCATTCAAAGTCCCTGGCTGATCCAACAGCAAACTTTTCACGGCACTTTGAAACACCCCGGCCTCCAAAGCAAACGCTCGGTCTTTGCGCCACAAAACACCCAAGTCAAGGGTCCTGCTTTGCTCAGCTTTCAAGTCAGCACTTGGCACCAACAACTTCACCCCCGGCTTGCTATCAAACACCTTCGTCATATCGTCTACATTGGGATTGCGATACGCCTGGTTCACACTTGCCTTCAACAACAAGCCCTTGCTCAATTGCTGCGTTAAACCCAAATCGTAACTGGGTGTGGTTGATGCAAAGGAAATTTCACTGAAGGGCAGTTTCCATGGATTTGCGCTCGAGAACAAGGCACTCAAGGCATATTGGGATATCCGAATGCCGCCCTGAATCACCGTACCAGTTTTCTCTTTGCGATAGATTCCCTGGGCAAACACTGAATGCATTCGGGTATGCGCGCCAGAATCACTATACCGGGCTTTTGTGGCAGTTTCTGCCAACGTAGAAATATTTTTATTGATTCCTACAGAACTCACCTCATTCCAAACCAATTCCACGCCCGAATTCAAAGTAAAAGACTTACCAAACTGATCGTGGCGATCCAAATTGGCCGTTCTCATCCTCACAGCATCGCGCTGGGTTCTCTCCATCACGGCTCCAAAGTTGCGTGTTATCCGCCCTACTTCGGTATTCTGTTGCGCCAAGGTCAACCGCGTATGATGTTCAGGCCCACCCATTTTTGCTGTGTACGACACAAAGCCACGGTTTTGCGGAGCGTAATCCCATCTGCCAAAGACGGGTTTCCCGTTGCGGAACTCCGACATCCGATCGTATCGAGGAATCAAATCCGACATCGACTTTTGAAAATTCAATGTATGTTCGATGCTACCCGTTTTGGCAAAAACCTTTGCAAACAAATCTGTTTGAGAATAACCCGTGCCCCGCTGCAGTTGCGGATCGTTATTCACCAATACCGTGTCGCGACCGTTTAACTGACCCACATATCTGGGTAAGAAACCAAACGTATCCCAATCGGAATAGTTTTTACTACCGCTTCGGAGATCGCCAAATTGACTGCGCGTAGCAGATAACAACAATCCCACTCTCTCACTTTGAATCTTCATCCCCACATTTCCAATCACCGATTTGCTCGCCGAAAAATATCGCACTGTGGCATTGGGCTTCACCTCGAATTTCCCAAGAGTTGCCTCCTTGGTTTTGAAATAGATCACACCGCCCAAGGCATCCGAACCGTACAAAGTTGAGCCAGCCCCAAAATTCACCTCCATCCGATCCAAAATAAACGGATCAATGGTAATGATATCTTGTAAGTGTCCTGCGCGATACGTGGCATTGTTCATCCGAACGCCGTCGATCACCATCAGCACCCGAGATGCTTCAAATCCCCTGAGCACGGGAGAACTTCCACCCATCTGACTTTTCTGCACAAATACCTGACCCGTATTGATCAATGCATCGCCCAAAGTGGCTGGCTGTAACTCAAACAAACGCTTGGCACTCACCACCTCTATCTGTCTGGGTGTTTCTTTTCTTTTTTGCTGAAATCGCTGTGAAGACACAAGGACCTCATCAAACGATTCAACGTCTGTAGTATCTGCTGATTTTGTCGCATCAACCTGCGCGTGCACCATACCCATCAGGCACAGTAACACTGTATTTAAAATGATTTTTTTCATAAAAAGGATGTATTACACTGTTTAGAAAACCGGCAAACTGCAGACATCTTCCGCAGCGCCAAAAAGAGCGAATAATCATTCGCCAACAGGCAACATCATCCTTCCGGAGGGGGCACCGTCACAGATCCAACGCCATTGGCTAAATCCATCTTCCACAACCGATCAATAGACTTCGAAAAAACCGGCGGCCCAAGCAATGCATCTACTCCGTCGTTAACAGCCCATTGCAATTTATCGAACCAAATGGGTTTGGCTTTACTGCTCCCACCAGATCCTTTTTCACATTGCTGAGCGATTTGATCTTCCAGTGCTTTTTCTATTTTATCATTAAAGGCTTTAACGCGATAGCCCCCCTCTACCGCCATCACTTGCAAAACATCGTACTTGTTGCCACCAAAAACAATTTCATCCCCTTTTTTAATATATTGAAATTCAGTGGTATTTGGCAAAAATAAATCTTCAGACAGAGCCATCCCCACGCTGCGCTCCAAAAACCGTTTCACTTCTTTTTGCTGTCGTTTATGCGCAAAAACATGCAAAACTGTTAGGCAAGGAATCACCAACAACAACACCAACGAAAGAACCCGAACGGGCCAAATGGGTTTGATTTGTGGCTTCCTCATGGGCATTAATTTAGCAAATATAAAATTTAGTCTGTGTCAATCGCCGAAAATGTTGAATTTTGCACCATGAAGCAAGCTGTTTATGTGATCGATATCGTGAGAACCCCTGTGGGCAAATTTGGTGGCACCTTGGCCAGTGTTCGTCCGGATGATTTGGCCGCGCACGTGATCCAATCGATACTGAGCCGCAACCCGAATATCAACCCCGCTGAAATCGACGAGGTGATATTGGGCGCTGCAAACCAAGCGGGGGAAGACAACCGCAACGTGGCTAGGATGGCCTCATTGTTGGCAGGATTGCCCACAACCGTTCCAGGCTACACGGTAAATAGACTTTGCGCAAGTGGCTTACAAAGCATCATGAATGGCGCGATGTCCATCGCCGCTGGCCAAGCGCATTTGGTCTTGGCGGGCGGCACGGAGAGCATGACAAGAGCCCCCTTTGTGATGGCCAAGGCTGAAACGGCCTATGCCAGAAGCAGCGAGATTTTCGACACCACCATTGGTTGGCGCTTCACCAATAAAACCCTAGCAAAAATGTATCACCCTTATTCAATGGGTGAAACCGCTGAGAACGTAGCAGAGCAGTTCAACATATCACGGGAAGACCAAGACCAATTTGCCTATGAAACCCAACTCAATTGGAAAAAGGCCCATGAATCTGGACTATTCACTCAAGAAATCGTGGCAGTGCCAATTCCTCAAAGGAAGGGCGAACCCGTTTTATTCAGCACCGATGAGCACCCACGCTTGAGCGATGTCAATACCTTAGCAACGTTGAAACCTGCTTTCAGGGATGGCGGCAGTGTAACCGCGGGAAACAGTTCAGGGATCAATGACGGCGCCGCCGTGTGTATCCTTGCATCGGAAGAAATGGTCACCCAACTGGGACTAAAACCCATGGCACGCATCGCAGGATATGCCGCTGCCGGTGTAGACCCTAGCATCATGGGAATCGGACCCGTACCCGCCACGCAAAAAGCATTAAAAAATGCAGGCCTCACCGTGGATCAAATTGGCGTGGCTGAACTCAACGAAGCATTTGCCGCTCAAGCCATTGCCAGCATGAGGGAACTGAACATAGATCGCAGCATCGTAAACCCCAACGGCGGTAGCATCGCCATTGGCCACCCCCTCGGAGCTTCAGGAACGCGTATTTCCGCCACGCTCCTTCACCATATGCAAAGAAACAAATCGCTAAAATACGGTTTGGCCACCATGTGCATCGGCGTAGGCCAAGGCTGTGCCATTATTTACGAAAATTTGTAAGATGCGATATCGAATGGAATTGGCCTATGATGGCACCCATTTCGGCGGATGGCAAACCCAACCCAACGCACCCACCGTTCAAGCTCACATCGATCAAGCGTTGAGCCAGATCTGCAACACACCCATCGAAACAATGGGCTGCGGAAGAACCGATGCCGGTGTTCATGCCAAGTATTTCGTGGCGCACTTCGATGGCCCAAGCAACATCCCGGTTGATCTCGCTCATCGATTGAACAAGCTCTTACCCCCATCCATCGCCATACAAACCATTGCCGCCTGCCCGGATCAATTCCATGCGCGTTTCGATGCGATTTTGAGAGAATATCAATATTTCATCTGTACAAAAAAAGACCCTTTCCTGGCCCAGAGAACCTGGTTTATGGGTCAGCCACTCGATGTTGAATCCATGAATCTATGCGCCACAAAATTGATAGGCAAACATTCATTTGCGGCGTTTTGTAAAGGCGACATCCCCAACAACAACCCCGTTTGTGAAGTCTTCCAAGCACATTGGTCGATTTCCCCACAAGGATATATCTTCACCATCCAAGCCAATCGATTTTTGCGAAACATGGTCAGAGCGATCGTAGGAACGCTCGTAGACGTAGGTCAAGGGAAAATCACGCACTCGCAATTCGAAGAAATTGTGCACCACGGCAACCGCAGCAACGCTTCGCATTCAGCCCCAGCCGATGGACTATTCCTCACCAATGTGGTTTATCCATAAATCTCGAACAGCAGTCATTAAACCTTTTACTCTTCAAAACGTCGAAGGAACTTCTCCACCTGTCGTTCCGTAGCGGGGCGAATAAAATAATTCTCCGCTTTTACCTTATCCGCAGTATTGGTTAAAATTTGCTGTAGATTTTGATCGGTAGAATACACAATGGCGCCCGTTTTGGTGAGGTTGATATAGATGTAGTCATTGGCCCCCAAATCGAGATACACATACATATTTTGGCCACTGCGCTTGTGTTCAAGCAACATCACGGCATGCATTGATTTGTTGATGGGTTTCCCTGCGATACTTGCCACCGACACCAGATCGTTGCAATACATACCCCTCATCTTGCTATCCCAACGGAAAGTGGCATCGCTCAAAACCAGCTTGTATTCCGCTTCGTCTTTGCCCTTCAACTCCCCATTTTTCATCAAATTCTCTACCACTTGGCGATAGGCCTTTTCGTTTTCCATCATCTCACCCAAACATTGTTTGAAGAAATCCGTGTTCACCGTAGCCGCCGCACCGCCGTTTTCATTAATCAACGCCACCAATCGCTCCGAGTAATCGGGATGCATGGGAAAGTCTAACATCATCGACAGATTGAACACAAAACTGCTATCGCCAGGGAACAAGTCTGCCGTACCCGCATTTTTGAATTTCACGTTGGGCGTTTCCAAACCAAAATCCAATGGTCCTTCGGCGTGAATGCTGTGATTTTTCTCGTTAAATTGGATCCAACTTCCTTTCAATCCGCCTTCTCTCAATCGTGATTTACTGCCGGCATAGAAGCTCTCCGTTTTGTGGTCGTAATAGAAAATACCGGTATCGTTTGTTACATCGTCGTCCGAGTACCTGCGCTTCCAAGAATACATCAACGGGTATACAAAACTTGAATCATTGGCCACAAACAAACCCACATACTGTTTTTTGTTGTCTTTGTCGCGCGGATCTGTCATATCCAAAACCACATCCTTGGGATCAACACGGTTATCGAATCGAATCCAAGCCGACGGGTAAATGTTCTTGAAGGTGTGCAAAGGCTTCACGTAACCGGTAAATCGAATCAGCTTCTCGGTACTTTCTATTTGGGCAAATCCCTTGTAACCAATCTTTGTTTCCAGCGTAAAGTTCTGCTCTTCGGCAATTCTGCCCACTCCTTCTACGCGCTGATTGTCGTTCACAATCACACTATCCAAGAAGAATTCTTGCCTTCCGCCCCTGCTGTTCACATACTGATAGAAGCCATTACCGCGAATCTTGTTCTTGCCATACACCTTCACTTTGAGCTTATAAATCTCATGGAATTTGTTGTCTCGCCCAGCGATGAGTTTTGTGCTATCTAACTGATCCATATCGGCATTCGCACGCACGGTGGCTTTACCATCTTTCAAGAAGAGGCGTGAATCGGCGATATCGATGTAAGGAATTTCAGAGATCTTTAGGGTATAATCCACCAAACTATAATCCGCACGCTTGGCCTCAAAACTCAAGCCACCTTGGGTTGGATTGGTACTGGCGAAGATGGGCGTTTGTCCAGCCAACGAAGGCCCCACCTTGGCAGTGATGATCTTTTTGTCCATATCCCAACGGTAATCGGTGAGGTTGGTTTGATACATGTTGTAATCAAACTTGGTCATTGAACCCGCCTCATTCTTGGTGAATGTACCAATGCGCTTGCTAAAGTCCATCGTGCCATTGATGTCGCTGGTTTCAAATGCCATGCGCGATGAATCTGCAGCATAAATCTGCAAGTTGGCTTTTTTCGCGGAAGATTTTTGGGGCCCAAAAACCTGTTCCTGACTGTAAAACTTCGCTTGTTCCCATGCCAAGGTGCCATTTCCTTTAACCACACTGGGCGATTGGGTAATGGTACCGGTGAAATCATGTCCAACCTTAAACATTTTAATGGGGGTGGTGCCATTGGTTACGTTGTACTCATCTTGATAAGGATTCCATTCCATATTGGCCATCACCGCATGTATTTCAGGGTATTTGGTATTTTCAGCCAAATCATATCGATTCAAAACACCCACAGCCTTCTTCGGCAAAAGCAAGATTTTGCTAAATTCACTTTTAGAGCCCTGATACTGTATCGTGCCATCGGTTCCATAGAAGCCTTCTTCACTCAAATTCATGGTCATATCGCCCAAACCCTTGCCGCGATACATCGAATATCCACCCGGAGGCGTGTGCTTGATAAACCCTAATGAATAATCTTTCTGAATGGTCACGTAATGCCTAAACTCGGGGAAAATCCCATCCGAAATAAAATTGCCATCGAATCGCAAACCCGCAATGGTAAAGTTGTCCAAACTGTCGATGGTAAAGGGATCCACCACAAATTTAAATTTATCCCCTTCGTAGGCTCCGCCGTGGATGTGCGGCTTGTCATACAACACCTCACTGCCTTTATCCGATACAAATATGGGATACTCTGGATAATCCTTATTACCAGATTTATTATTGGGCTTATCGATATAAAGTGTACCACTCACATTCCTCAATACCGATTTGATGGGCACCAATCTGCGTCCCGATGAATCCGGAAAATACATTTGCAATGAGTCAACGGCCGACATGGCAATGTTGAATTGGCCATAGTTGAACACGTACTTTTTACCATAGAAATCAAAACGACCGGCGCGAAGCTGACCGCCAAAACGCAATCCCCTGTTCTTGGTGAGTGTTACTTGTTGATTAGACGGGGCAACGATCACATTTTGAGAATCTGAAAAGAAGAATTTAGACACCCCTTCCAGATTCATTTCGTTGCTCAACAAATTCAAACTAAAATTGGGCCTTGCGCCGATGATGGAAGAGATACGAATTACATCATAATCCCGCATTTTTTGGTGGGCCTGCACATACCTAAATGCCTTCGGAAGCAATATCGCACTGTCTTGATCTTGCAGGTAATTGATGTAACCTTGGTCGTGCAACTCCAAAAAGGGAGCCACCAAATATTCCTTTTGTGTTTTTTGAAAGAATGCGTAATCGTCAAGGGAGAATTTCTGGCGTTGTTCGGCTTTGTAGAACTCCCGAAGTTCAGCTTTACGGGCTTGCAATTGCTTCATCTTCACCTCTGCCTTGGCTTTGTCTTCGGGTTTTGAAGACAACATCAGGTTCTTGATGTCTTTCTGCAGTTGGATCGAAATGGCATCGTCTGGTTGGCGGTTGTAAAATGCAACCAAACCTTCGAGCGGGTGCGACCTCAGTGGGCCTTGAAGTCGATTGTAAAGAATATCTCTAAAAAAATCATCCGATGAAATGCGCGCTTCCAAGTCGTTGTTCACATTGTCGAAATCCACGAACGGCTCCGTGATAACCCATCGAACTTGCTGAACATCCAAACTCACGTTGTGATAATTGTCTGAAAATGGCACCCGCATCAATCCTTCTTCTCCACGATCGATGATGAGTTTATTGTCTTTGAAAATGAAATTAACCTTTACAAAAGGGTGATAAATTGTAGTAACACTATCGAGATACAATGTGTATTCCGCTTGCAGGGTACCCGCGATGCCATCCGTGATTTTGAACGACTTACTTTTCAGGGTCACTTTCTTTTTCCCTTTGTAAAACACATCAATTACAGAGGGTTTTCCGTTGGCCGTTGCCGTTGTAATGGAATGTCCTTGCATGGTGAATCCACCACGAAAAAAGCTTTCATCGCCCACAATGCCCCGAACCAACAATTCATTGTCGTAGGAGTTGAATTGCGGGAAACCCGATTTTTTTACTTTGAGAGAATCTGTCGCCGTTGAGAGTTTATCGGTAAACTTACCCGCCACACCCGTTTTGAAATATCGATTGTAGGTCAATATTGCACTGTCCACAGAGTAAATATTCTGGTCCAAATTCAAATCATACTTCCCAAATTTCACGTAGGCCGACTCCTCCGGCAAACAGCGTGAAAAATCTGCCGAACCATAGGCGCCAATCCATACATTTTTTGCAGGCTTGTACACCCCTTTGGTGCCTTTGATCACCATTTTATCCATAAACCCCTTACAGGTCAGCTCCACCTCGCCAAAATGTATCTCGATTTCTCCTTTGTAGTACATATCAAAATCCAGAGTATCAACGGTCCAAGTGGTTGTACCCGATTGATAGATGGATTTATTGGCAAAAAGATTCGATGTTGTTTGAAGAAAGTCAAGGTACTCTTTGTTGCTATTCCCTAACAAAGATTTGGTAATATTCTGCCATTGAACCAATACTTTGTCGGGCAATTTGTTTTCAAGAAATGCCGCAACGGTTGACATAAATAGCTGAAAATGGGGCTGTAACGCCATTTTCTCCGCCAACATTTGGTTACTGATATCAATGATGAATTTTTGCTGACTCGGTGAGAATTTCCCCAACTCCCAATTTTCTTTGAACACGGCAAAATTTCGCGTGAGATTTTTGTCGTTCGCCCTAGCGATAAACGATTCAAATTCCGCAATAAAAGTTGCAGGTACGGGGCTAAAACTTCCGCTTTGGGCAGACAGTTTCAAACCAAAAAACATCAATAAACAAAGTAGGAGGTTACGAAACATCAGTTGAGGATTATCAAATAACGCACCAATGTGCGATTGAATTGTATCTTTTATCGCATTGCTTTCACAATGTCGATAAAATCGCGGGCCTTCAAACTGGCTCCACCGATTAAACCGCCATCGATATCCGCTTGCAAAAAGAGGGCTGCGGCATTTTCAGGCTTCACGCTTCCACCATACAAAATGCTGGTTGTTGATGCGATATCCTCATTGTATTGATTGGCAATCAGCTTACGGATGTATGCATGGATCTCTTGGGCTTGCTCCGGCGATGCATTCAATCCGGTACCGATGGCCCAAACGGGCTCATAAGCAACCACCACCTGGGCAAATTCTTTGCGGTCTAGATGAAACAATCCTTGTACAATTTGTTCTTCAATGGCACGGAAATATTGCTTACTCTCTCTCTGCTCAAGGGTTTCACCCACACAAAAGATGGGCTTCATACCATGGCGGATCAGTGATTTCACTTTTGCGGCACAAATCTCGTTGGTTTCACCAAAAAACTGTCTGCGTTCGCTGTGGCCCACCAAACAATATTCTACCCCAATGGCCCGCAACATGTTGGCAGAAATCTCACCAGTATATGCGCCTTGGTCATCTTGATGAGCGTTTTGCGCACCCACTTGTAAACCGCTGCCTTCCAAAAGACGAATGGCTGTTGGCAATGCCAAAAATGTTGGGATTAAAACTACTTTACCTTCTCCGCGATATTCGTCTCTTACTATTCCTCTAACTTCGGTAATCAACGCTTGGCTTTCTTCCAAGGTTTTGTGCATTTTCCAGTTACCCGCAACAATTTTCTGCCTATTCATAATGACAGCAAAAATACAACAACTATCAAGAATGTTATTCTCAAGATATCAACCACCACAGGCCATTTCAACCCATTGCATCGCCAATGCAAACTGAGAGTCTCTATCCAATTCGGAATTATCCAAAACCCGATAATCGGAGGTCATTTTTAGCGGACTATTTTCCCTCGAAGAATCCACCGCGTCGCGATGTTTTAGATTCGCCGATATCTCCTCTAGGGTCACCACATCTCCTTTGGCTACCAATTCTGCAAAACGACGCTGAGCCCTCACCTCCACCGAGGCCGTCATAAAAATCTTGAGTTCTGCATCGGGGAAAACAACTGTTCCGATATCACGACCATCCATCACAACACCTTTTTCCAATCCGATGGCTTGTTGCAGTGCCACCATCTTAGATCTCACAATTTGAATTTTTGCCACTTCACTCACTTTTGAAGCCACTGCGATATTTCGAATTTCAGCTTCCACGGAAATCCCATTCAATGTTACTTCCGACTGCCCTTCTTGATTGTTCAAAAAACCCACAACCACGTTTGCTAGAGCCACCTCAACCGCAGACTCATCATACACATCCACGTCATTTTGCATCAAATACAACGTCACCGCGCGATACATCGCCCCGCTATCGATAAATACATAACCCAATGCCTTGGCCATCGCCTTGGCCAATGTCCCCTTACCGCAACTGCTGTAGCCATCTATGGCGATGTTGATTTTTTTCTTCATGTTTAAAACGACAATGCGAGAATACCCTTAAAAATTCGTGTTTGGAAGAGCGCGTTTTTTGGCAAATCTCGAAGGATCCACAACCAATGAAAACTGATTGGAATTTTGACCAGGGAAATAGGACGCGCTGCTGTAAGTGATATCCACTTTGGCCATTCGAAACTTCATACCAAATCCAAAACCAGAAGTACCTCTGCGCTCCGAAGTCGCCATCTCCATCCTACGCTGATGATTGTAACCCAATAAAATTCCCAGATTTTGCCCTAAAGCCAACTCTGTACCAATGGAAATATGTCTGAATAATTTACCACCAAAACCAACCTCCTGCGGAACAACGGGCTTTCCGTTTAAATCGATCTGACCGCCATTATCCACGTATTGATCGTATGTCAAATCCCAGCGCTGTAAAGAGTGAGCGGTAAAATGAAATTTCAAAGGCATGTGTTTGGGGCTTAAGGCTACGGCCATTTGGGCATTGAATGGCAACGGCTCTCTACCCGCGCTGCGATAAGCAATCACTTGAGCGCCCAT
>JAIYBO010000170.1 GCA_027488495.1 Bacteroidota bacterium
ATCATAGCGTTCCCGCCAATCCTTAATACTTGTTATCACCTCATCCACCGCCGGATCACCGGCAATCAATGAAGCCACAAATGGTTTGCATAACACGGTAAGTTTCGCTTCAGGGTAGGCCGACTTCAACGTCCCAAATACATGAACCGCCGCCGCCATATCCCCTATCTCATCCCATTTCACCACCAAAATGGATTTTATATTTAGTTCGGGCTTCAAACGCGCGCCCGGAGAACCCAACGCATTCACCCAGCGGGAAACCAAAATGTTGCAAAAATATAAGTGCTTCTCCGCCATAAAAACACAATTAGCTCAGCTCGCTGCAAGCAAACAATATCGGCCGCGATGGCACCGCATCCGTGCGCAAATTCGGCACCTGCAAATTCAAAACATACAATCCGTCTGCCACTTCCTCAGAAACGTAAATCAACTCCGTAATCGTAGCACCCAAACGCGGATGCGCCGCACCCACATTCAACACATTGCCACCCATCACCCGCTGGGGAACACCCCACCACTCATGATGCGCACTCAACCGCCCCTCATCCTCCTCCGGATCCACACTCGGAAAATCCGTGAGCAAATGCATGATCCCCTGATCCCGCAAATACGCCAAAGCCTCGGGCTCAAAATACGGTGCATTTTTGCCACTCCAAACCGCATTACGCTTAGAAACAGCATTCGGCAAAGACCGCACAACCAAAGCCGCAGTGCCCAACAACGCCCAAGCCTTCACATCCGCCAAACGCACAAAACCCACCGCCCCAATATCTACCGTAACCACCTGCGCATCGAACCAAAACTGCTTCAACACATCGCCCAAAGCCACCTTCTCCGTGGTGATATGACCCACACACTCCGTATGCGTTCCGTTGCCGTGCGCACACAAAGTCAAAACCTCGCAATTCGCCGATCCGCCCTCCGCCACCGACCCCACAAAACCACCCACCCGGATGGGATCAAAAACCGCCTCCGCAATATAAAACGCCGATGGATTGTCGCCCTGGGGGCCGGTGCTCACCGACAAATCCCAAAAGACATTCAAATTTGCCACCCAACGCTTCCCCGATTTTTCAAAAACTGCCTGCACAGAACAAAGTTGATGTTTTTACGGCAAATCGCCAAATCACAGTACCTTTGTACGCCATGAGCAAACCCAAACTCATCAAATTCTCGGAGTATACCGCCTTCCCCAACACGTACGACATCCAAGATGCCGAAACCATCAAAGGAAATTGGCAAGCCATCTTTGGCAACAACAACCCCATCGTGATTGAGCTCGCCTGCGGCAAAGGCGATTATACCGTGGGACTGGCCCGCCTCAACCCCAACATCAACTACATTGGTGTGGATATCAAAAGCAACCGCATGTGGACGGGTGCCAAAGCCGCGATCACCGAAAACCTCAACAATGTTCGATTCCTGAGAACCCATATCGATAACATCACCGAGTATTTCGCGCCCAACGAAGTCCATGAAATTTGGATCACCTTCGCCGACCCCCAACCCCACAAAGCGCGCAAACGCCTCAGCAGCTATAAGTTCCTGAACCTGTATCGACAGATTGCACCGGCCACCGCCCTGGTGAACGTAAAAACCGATTCCGATCTCTTTTACGAAAGCACCCTCGAGCAAGTACAACGCGATCAACTCACCCTCTTGCAAAACATCCCCGACGTGTACCAATTTCTACCCATGCCGCCCGTATTGCAAATCCAAACGTATTACGAAAAGATGTGGCTCGCCATTGGTAGAACCATCAAATTCTGTCAGTTCGTTCTGGGCGATTGCGTTTCTCAGCCCGCACCCGAAGAGGAAGATTCAACTTCAGGGGAATAATCACTCACCCATGAAACCATCCAAAGGCCAAAACCAGAAACCCATTCGCGTGGTGTTTTTCCATCGGAAACCTCGACCCTTGGGGAATTTTAGCATTGAAACCTATTTCCAGCAAATCCGCGAGCACCTGCCCGCCCCATACCAACCCATCTATGTGGAAATGCCTTTCGAAAGCAATGGTTTGTGGCGACGATTGGCCAATGCCATGTACTGTGCTTTCAAACAAGGGGATATCAATCACATCACAGGCGATATCCATTACGTGGCCGCATTTCTGCAAAAGAAAAAGACCGTTTTAACCATTCACGATTGCGGTTCTTTGCACGAAACCACCGGGATAAAACGCAAAATCCTCAAATACTTTTGGTTCGATATGCCCGTGGCAAAATCTGCCCAAATCACTGCCAATTCAACCGCCACCAAAAACGATATCCATGAGCAAACGGGCTGTGCGAAAGAAAAAATCTCTGTGGTCTACATCTGTGTGGGGGAGCATTTCCAGCCCCAACCCAAAAACTTCAATGCAAAAAATCCAAGAATCCTGCACATTGGCACTGCGCCCAATAAAAACTTAGAACGCCTCATTCCCGCGCTGAAAAATATCCCTTGCACCCTAGTGATTGTGGGCAAAATCAGCGATGCCACCAAAAAGTTGCTGCAAGAAAACAATATCCAAGCCGAGTGCATTGAGCGACGACTCACAGACCATGAAATTTTAGAGCAATATCAGCAATGCGATATCCTGAGCCTGGTCTCAACACTCGAAGGCTTTGGCATGCCCATTGTGGAAGCCAATGCTGTGGGCCGAGTTGCGATTACCAGCAACACCACCTC
>JAIYBO010000117.1 GCA_027488495.1 Bacteroidota bacterium
ACTAATCGATGCATTCGCAAATCGAGCAACCTTGATTTCAACACGGATCCTTTTGCCATTACAAGGAACAAAATACACAGTATCTCGAGCAAAACAACCCAGCGATTTTGAATCTGAAATGGAAGTCGAAGTTGAGGCGATGAATCCGTTTTGCCGTTGATCACCATGTATAAATTTATCCAGGCCAACATTCTCGGTAAGAACCGTGAACGACAAAACCGAAATCAACCCAATACCAATCGCGACAAACAACCGCACACGTGCTACAACCATAACGAAACGACCTAAAAAGCCCAGTATGCGTCGATATTTCATTGTCCAAGCCATTGGCATGATATGTAATTTTATTCAGACTCGTAACCGAATTGGTCGAGCATTTTTTTGTTGTTACGCCAATCCTCTCTCACTTTTACAAACAGTTCCATATACACTTGCTTCTGGAAAAATTGCTCCAATTCCTTCCTTGATTCGATGCCCAACTTTTTAATGCTTTGACCTTGTTTTCCAATGATAATGGGCTTTTGAGAAGGACGTTCCACAATGACTTCACAACTCAAACGCAAAATTTTGGGCTCTTCTTTGAACAACAAAGTCACAATCTCTACTGAATAAGGAACCTCTTCATCGTATAGTTTCAACACGTTGTTTCGGATAATCTCATTGACAAAAAAGCGTTCTGTTTTATCCGTGAGTTGATCCTCTGGGAAATAGGCAGGGTGCTCAGGCAAGAAATCAACCAAGTATTTTTCCAATACATCGATCTGGAATTTCTCTTGTGCAGAAATGGCCAAATAAACATCCGCATCGAAGGTTTTCTTTAGCCACACCAACTTCTCTTCCAACTTCTGTTGATGCACTTTATCGATCTTATTCAAAACCACAATTTTCTTGGCTTTCGAACGATCAAATTTCTCATGAATCTCTTCAGAAAAATCCTTTCCGTTGATGTCAATGAGCAAAATCAACACATCGCTATCATCCACGCTTTCTTTCACAAACTTCATCATCCGCTCGTGCATGCCATAACTGGTCTGACGTAAAATTCCGGGGGTATCAGAAAAAACGATTTGGTGACCAGGGCCATTTTTAATACCAAAAATCCTGTGTCTGGTTGTTTGCGCCTTGGAATTTACGATGGCTAACTTCTCACCCAATAGGGCGTTATAAAGGGTACTTTTTCCAGCATTTGGCATGCCGATAATACTCACAAATCCTGATTTAAATGCTGTTTCACTCACTACTTCAAACCTACTATGAAAAACTTAACTTTGTTTATGCAGTTTTTCACCCGCAATCCGCTGTATTCCTCAGTGTTCATCTTTGCCTTTTTCGCAGCAATACCCAAGCAAGCCATTTCCCTAAATTTCAAGCCCTCGAATGTTTCATTCCTCGGCGAAAACCTTACAACCATTGATTCTACCAAACACGGATATCAAAAAGCCAAATTGGGCATGTATTTTAAGAAAAATTGGGATTTCCGCAATGGGCTCATCGCTTTACAGTCGAAATTCAAAACGAAAGAAACCCATCAGCTCATTTTACCCAAAAAGATTCAGCATTATTCCCTCGTTTTTCAAGATTCCTTTAATCAATTGAATTCAGATATTTGGTCGAAAGGACAGCCATGGGGCCGATTGCATCCAGACAATGTTCATCAGTTTTATGGTGATCCCCAAGCCTTTGTCAAAGACGGTTGTTTGCACTTGCTCAATGAACCCAAACCATACCCAATTGTTCTCGAAAACCAAACTGCCAGCGATGTTGAAAGGATGATCAAAGCCCAAGATTTAACCAATCAAATCATACCCAATTTGGTGAAAATGGGCACCGTTGATGGAGAAGGCAACATCGTACAGAGCACAGAATCGGTTGGAAATATGGCATTGACCATGAACAACTCCGATACCACCGCCAAACAGGCCCTCATCATCCCATACAGCATTGGTATTGTAAACACCTTCCATTCTCAAAATTTCACCTACGGATTTTTTGCCATTCGAAGTAAAAACCCTTCAGGGCCCGCCACTTGGCCCGCTTGGTGGCTTACCGGTAAAAACAATTGGCCGCCAGAAATCGACATATTTGAGATGTACGGTGGTAAAACCGGGAAAGGTGTGCATACCCAAACCATGACTGTGCATACGGGCAAGGTAGAAACCCATACCAAAGAAATGATGATGAAAAAAATCCGGTTATCTGAAGACACCGATACAGCTTTTCACATCTACGCTTGTTTGTGGACCAAAAATCGCATCGAATTTTACACAGACAACGTAAGGGTAAAGTCAATCAAACTCAATCGTTGGATGTCGCAATTTTACCAAGAACCCATGTATCTGATCCTAAACAACGCATTGGAAAACAAATACATACCACAACTCATCAGCTCGGGAAATAAAACCTCTGATTTTCAAGTAGATTGGGTTCAGGTATATCAGTCGCCTCATTTGGCAAATTGAACCAAGTGTCTTTTCATTCCCCAAGCCGCAACAAAGATTCATCAACTTTTAACGCTAGACTCACAGCGATTCGGTTGCAAAACATACCTTTGCAAGCATGAAAGGGATTATCCTCGCCGGCGGTTCTGGCACCCGATTGCATCCATTGACATTGGCCATGAGCAAACAACTCATGCCGGTGTACGACAAACCCATGATTTATTATCCGTTGTCTGTTTTAATGATGGCGGGCATCAACGAAATATTAATCATCAGCACACCCCATGATTTACCCCATTTCCAAAAGTTATTGGGCGATGGCGCGAACTTGGGATGCAGATTTGAATATTGTGTTCAACCCTCTCCGGATGGATTGGCGCAAGCCTTCATTTTGGGCAAAGATTTCATTGGCGATGATTCTGTGGCCTTGATTTTGGGCGATAACATTTTCTTCGGTTCCAAATTCCAAGACACCTTGAAAAGCAGTATCGACCCCAATGGCGGGATCGTTTTTGCTTACCATGTAAGCGACCCTGAGCGATACGGTGTGGTAGAGTTCGATGAAAACTTGAATGCCATCAGCATTGAAGAAAAACCCTTAGAACCCAAGAGCAACTACGCAGTACCTGGATTGTATTTCTATGACAATCAAGTGGTTGACATCGCTTGTAATCTTAAGCCATCGCCCCGTGGCGAACTAGAAATCACCGATGTCAATCGCATTTATTTGGAGCGAAACGCTTTGCAAGTGCGAATCATTGAACGTGGAACGGCGTGGTTAGATACCGGAACATTTACATCGCTCATGCAAGCCGGACAATATGTTCAGGTCATCGAAGATCGTCAGGGACTAAAAATTGGCTGTATCGAAGAAATCGCTTGGCGCCAAGGATTTATTACCTCGGAGCAGTTGCTTGCCATCGCTCAACCCTTGAAAAAGAGTGGTTACGGCGTGTACTTGGAGAAAATGGTTACGCAGAAGTTATAACTCAATCTATCTATTCAATTTGTTGTGGATTTGAGGCGTGGTTTAACTCAATCTCGTTCAGTTCAAACCGCCTCTATCAAGAAGTACTGTTTTTTGCCTTTCTGAGCGATCAAGTATTTTCCATGCAATAAAAGGGTGGTGTTTACCAATCCTTCAGCATCCGTAAATTTCTCTTTATTGAATGCAAATCCATTGGCTTGCAACATCTTGCGCGCTTCTGATTTCGAAGGAAAAATCTGCGTTTGAACCGCTAGCAAATCCAAAACTGCGATGCCTTCGATCAAGGCTGACTTGGGCACTTCAAATCGTTCCATGCCATCAGCCGCTGCCGCCAAAGTAGACTCATCCAAAGCTTTTAAATCTTCGGCAGAACCGTTGCCAAAAAAGATCTGCGTTGCTTTCAATGCCATCTCCAAATCATTTTCAGAATGCACCCGAATCGTCATTTCCGCGGCAAGTTCTTTTTGCAATAATCTCAAATGTTCTTGTCCGCTGTGTTGCGAAATCAATGCCTCTATTTCCTTCCGATTTTTCAAAGAGTAAATTTTGATAAAACGAACGGCGTCTTCATCGGCTACATTCAACCAAAATTGATAGAATTTGTAGGGCGATGTTTTTGCTGGATCCAACCACACATTACCGCCTTCAGATTTGCCAAACTTCGTACCGTCTGATTTGGTTATTAAGGGAGCAGTGAGCGCATAGCCTTCGCCTCCTGCCATTCTTCGAATCAACTCTGTACCCGTTGTGATATTGCCCCACTGGTCGCTTCCACCCATCTGCAATTTGCATCCCTCATTTTTGTATAAATGCAAAAAATCGTAGCCTTGTACCAATTGATAGCTGAACTCCGTAAAAGACAAACCTCCAGATTCCAATCGATTCTTTACGCTGTCTTTGCCCATCATGTAGCTCACAGTGATATGTTTACCTACATCGCGAATGAAATCCAAAAATGACCAGTTCTTAAACCAATCGTAATTATTGACCATTTTGGCTTTGTTGCCACCCTCACCAAATTCGATGAACTTTTCTAATTGTTTCTTTTGGCAACTGATGTTGTGTTCGATGGTTGCTACATCCAACAACTTCCGTTCATCGCTCTTGCCGCTGGGGTCACCCACCATGCCTGTTGCTCCACCCACCAAAGCCATTGGGATGTGACCTGCGCGCTGAAAATGCATCAACTGTGTAATGGGCACAAGATTGCCAATGTGCAAGGAATCTGCCGTTGGATCAAAACCCACGTAACCGGTAACCTGCTCTGTATTTAGCAACTCTTGGGTACCAGGCATCGCATCATGGAGCAATCCTCTCCAACGAAGCTCTTCAACGAAATCGAAATGGGGCTGAAACGACATAAGGCAACAAAGTTACGGCAAAATTATTCGCCACGCTTGGCGATGGCATCAGAGATATACTGCTTGAGGGCCTCTGTTTGCTCATCTTCCATGCTACTCGTTGCCAATGAAACCACTTGAGCGGTTTCCTTGAGCATAAAATTGATTTCGTAAACCAAATAATCGATGCGTTGCAAATACTTCCAAGGAATCAACTTAAACTGAGAAAAGAAATGGATTCTGAAAGATATTCCGGTTTCATCGGCTTGAATAAAATAAGTGCCTGTGCGTTTTTTAAACAACCAAAAAATCAAAGGAATGGAGACTGAAAGCCAAGCGAATCCGCCCCACATACCAAATATACCAAAGTGAAAGGCCCAACCCACAAAGCAAACCACACCCAAAACAATCAAAGCGGGCAACTCTGCTTTTCTTTTGGGAATTTCAACGTAAAATTTTTCCATTATTCTTTGATCCAAGTGCGATTTACACCACCTACAGATACTCGATATACCCCAGAAGACAAATGTTGGGTATTGGCAATCCAAACCCCATTTTCCTCTCTCCAGTCAAGTGAAACAAAAGCGCCCGTGATTTGAGTCATCGACGGTTTAGAACCTGATGCATGTGCCACATAAATGATATGAGAAGATGGATTTGGGTAAACAGATAATTTTTGAATGTCGTTAGACACAACCGAGCTGCTATTTCCAGTAACCAAAATACTAAATTCCCTGATTGTATCGGGTTGAGCTACAGGGAAAAAACCATTCACCTTGGCATACGCGGTTACAGCAAATTTCAATGGAAACAAACCTGATTGTGTGGGTGTACCATTCAATGTGATGCACCGAACCGCTGATGGCAAATAAACACACCTTTGCTCATAACATACATAACCCATTCCTGCTGGCAACCCAATTACTTTGGTCAGTTTCAATGAATCAATGGTAACCTTTTGTTTGCTACCACCTACAACGGCGGAGGTATCTTTGAATGACAATATCATCACCGTTTGATTGTAGGCTACACCTACACTACCATCGGCCAACTTGCTGGGATAAAAGCCTGGTACTTTGATTGTGGTGTCGGGTTTACACAATTGGGCAGATAACCAAGTGCTTGCCAAACAAAACGCCGAAATAATAAAGTGCTTCATTGAATTAAAATTTTTTCAAAGATAATATGAATTCTGTGCGGTTGAAACGGTTATTGAGGCGTGAATCGGGGATCGCATTTCCTGTTTAGGTAAAAATGGGAAAACACCAAAAAAACCAATCCGCCCAAACCTTGTATACGAAATCCGCTGATATTTTTTCTCCATTCAAACGGCAATGCCTCAAAAAAGACAATCGCCCCCATCAACAAAGCTCCAATGAACAAGCCAATCAGTATAGATTTCGACACAAACCTATCACCCAAAATACAATCATTCAATATGAGTATAGCCATGGGCCACATCATGAACAAAGAATAATCTCTTTGATGCGGAAAAGCCAAAGGAATGGATGCCAAAAATATTGACATTACCCAAAGATTGGCATGTTGAATACGGCCGTTTTTGAATTGCACGAGCCAATACCAACAAGAGCCCAATACCAACAACCGGAAAATTTGGGTTGTCACAAAAACACCCCTCTCACCCATAGAAAACCAATCAATCCGTGATTCACCTTCAACATTCAGTCCAGTGAGATATTTGGTAATCAAAGCGCCCATGTCGATAAATCCACCCTCACCCAATTCCACAATGTGATTTTTAGAAAATGGATTGATGTTTGCCAGCCATCCGCGCAAGATCTCATTGTGATAATTGAATGGCAAATACACGTAAGGCAATAAAACCATCAAAATACAAAGTAAAACCGCCACAGAAAAAGCACGCCAATTCTTCATTAAAAACAATTGACCCACCATGAAGATGGGTAATATCTTTAGGGTTACACCAAACGACAAACCCGCTAATCGCTTGAATGCGTTTTCTATTCTACCTTCAAAGGCTCGGATAACGCCCCAAACAATCAGAATGGTCATTTGGCCATATAGAATATTGAGAAAAACCCAACGATAAGTAATCAATGCAAATACAAACCAAAACCAAAATCCTTTCTTGTTTTGGGGTGGCTGAAAGGTTCTATAAACGAACTGAATAAGCTGATAAACAAAAAATAGATTCAATGAATTCCAAAACAACTTCAACACAAACAAACCAAAGGGAATGTCTTCCGTAACCACAAATTTGGGAAGCAGTGTGAAAGGCGTTAACAAACTCGCAAACAAAGGGCTGTAATAATAATACAAAGCCCAACCTTGTGCGTTATAAGGTTGCGTATATGGATTCTCTAGCCTGGTTAAACGCTCTGCCGCACCAAAAAAAATATTTAAATCATTGTTGGTGCTCAAGCTTCTGAGAAACGGCCAAGCCAATAATGCAGCAAAAACCCAAATCAGAATTTTGATGTTCTTTTTGTATGGAAATTGTTCGTCTGTCAAAATGAATTTGATACAAATTTAACCAATGAAACATGTAAACTCACATTCAACTCAGGTTAATCGTCCATCGATCCAATAAATTGGGGTGATTGAGAGTTTTAACTTTCAACTTTATTTGAGCAATAATACAAATCTATTGCACTAATTTTGCAGCCCTTGGCCCCGTAGTTCAATGGATAGAATAGATGTTTCCTAAACATTTGATATGAGTTCGATTCTCGTCGGGGCTACTAAACCCACCTTCTATTGAGGGTGGTTTTTTTTTGCGATTTTGGTTTTGAGTTTCAATAGATCATAGAAAAATAGAAAAAGGGTTGCTATGAATAGCAACCCTTTTTCTATTTAGAATTTTGGACAACCATGAGATCTTCGAGCGCCCCTATATTTTCTTTTTCGCAAAATGGGTTTAAGTTTATTAGAGGTTGATTTATTTCCCCATTTTCTCACCATATACCTACCTTTTTTCGGCTTTTCACAACCCTTATCAATGTGTGTATTTGCATCAAAAATCACTGATGGGCAAACGCTATTTGTTTTGGTTACAGGTGATCTCCAAATACCAGTCAAAAGTCCGTTTCCATTTTCAAATTTGCAATCGCCTTTAACGGGCATAGACAACATTAAAACGATGATAATCAATAACTTGTTTTTCATTTTTTCTAATTTTAAGTGTGAAACTGTAAAAATGAAGGCCTTCGATTGCACAAACACCTAAATGTACTTTTACCCCCAAAAAATTATCTCAATTTGAAAATTAAATAATCACCGTTGCCAAAAATCATTGGCCATTTACAAGCCTGTCCGATTACGGCATTTTCGTATTCGCTATTCTTGATAACCGCTTCGTTGATCACTGCGTATTCAGCGCCCAAATTTCTCAACCTATTCCAATCCGCTTCCGTTTTAACTTGTTCCGGAAATACGGTCCAACCACTGCGATGTATCAAATACAACTCTTGGGGATTCGCACTAGAAACCATCACAATTTTTGCATTTTGGGGAATACAATTGGCAACGTCATTTTCCAATTTCTGCTTATATTTTTCAGTGTCCTTAATAAAATGATCGTGAAACTGGTTTGAAATTGATTCAACACAAAACAGGATTGCCAACACGGAAATCCAACGTGATTTAAGTCCATAAACCATCAAACCCTCCAAGCCAAAACTCGCCAACAAACACATAACGGGAACAAAAGGGATGGAATAATAGGTGTGTTGAGGAAAAACCGACCC
>JAIYBO010000066.1 GCA_027488495.1 Bacteroidota bacterium
AAAGGATGACGGGCTGACGTAAAATGCGTTTGAGCGATGCGGGTTTGGGTAGGTAGGCGATGCGAAATTGGAATTGAATGGCATAGACAATGGCGCTAACAAAGAGGATGAGTATGGGGAGTGAGTTTCCGGTAGCGTATTGTAGGAAGTTGTAAAGAAATTCAGGTTTGGGTTGATTGAGCCATCCCAATCCGCCGAGTTGAAACTGGGCATAGGTGATGGGCAGGTGGGGCAAATAGAAAAGGAGTGCAACGGTAATGGGGAGAAAAAGGATATAGGACGGGTGGAGTCCTTGGGTATGAGGACTGTTATTTGCTTGGATTTTTGGTTGGATGAGCAGTAGGGCCAAGAAGGATGCGCCGGCCGTAAGGCCGGCGAAATAGTGGATGTAGGCGGCGCCCGCCAGGGCGCCGCCTAACTTGACCGCGAACCAGCCCATGCCCTCAGGAAGCATCACATCGCCCCGAGCATCACGCTGCTTCAATAATCCCAAAACCAAATCCCATGACCACAACACAAACGGCAACCCAAATACATAAGGACGGATCCATATCGCCATGCTCGATTGCCACCACATCAATCCCATCAAACACACCGACCAAAAGGCCGCTTCATAGCCAAACAATTTATTGGCGATGCGGTGAAATTGCCACAACACGCCCATCGAAAATATCGCGGTGAAAATGCGAGGCCATACTACGTCATTCCCCGCTACAGAAATCCACCACCACAAAATTGTCTGTACACCCGCTGGATGTCCGTCAACCGCCACGCCCTCCGCCAAATGTGAATGCCAATTGTCAGTAGTCGACATCGCCCTGAAAACAGCACTCAGCTCGTCGTAACCCCAAGCCATGTCGGTGATCCCAACAAACCGCAACGCAAGGCTCCCCAAAAGCACGAGTAACCAGCCCCATTGAAACAAACGGGGTGTTTTACCAAACGACGTCCACAATTGTTGAAACCGCATGCACTAGGTCTTTTGCTTGGCTTTCTGGGCCGATGGAAACAAAATGTTGTTCAATATCAGTCGATAGCCCGGACTGTTGGGATGCAAATTCAAATCCGTTGGCGGCTCCCCCACAAAATGCTGATAGTCTTCAGGATCATGTCCCCCGAAAAATGTCCACGTGCCTTTCCCCAACTCGCCATGGATGTATCGGGCCTCGTTGAGCATGGCATTTTCGCCCATCACCAATACATCGGATCGAACCAACGCGTTCCGGTAGGCTGTGGTTTGTCCCATGAATCCTTTGATTGTGCGGGTATGGTTTTGGCACAAAATGCTGGGGATCAAATCCCATTTGGCAGAATAATCGAATAGGGTGAATAGGTCTTCTTCTTCCCGAACTTTTCTGCGCGATGGGTCCACGTCGATGTTGCTGTACTCGTAATACATGGGATCCTCAATCAAGGTAAAATCTTTGAAGGCGATGCATTTGTCGTAATCCAATTTCTCTTGTGCCCTTGGATCGGCGGGCGTGCCATCGTACATCGATTCGCAAATGTCTGTTTCTGCGGCGGCCATGGCAATGTCGTAGGTGTCGGTGGCGCTGCACATAGCAAACAGGAATCCTCCGCCGAGCATGAAGTCGCGAATTTTCATCACAACCGCTCTTTTCAATTCACGGGGCGATTCGAAGCCATGTTTTTTGGCCATCGCTTCGGCTTCCGCTACTTCGGCCAAATACCAAGGCGCGCTGCTGTAGCTGCTGTAAAACTTTCCAAACTGTCCGGTGAAATCTTCATGGTGCAAGTGCAGCCAATCGTATTCGAGCAATTTCCCGCCCAACACCTCGTCGTCGAACACGATATCGTAAGGAATTTCGGCATAGGTTAATACGAGTGTCACGGCATCGTCCCATGGTTGCTTGGTTTTTGGGGAATACACGGCGATTTTGGGTGCATTGAGCAATTTGATGGCATTCATGTTGGCACTGGGGTTTTGAATTTCAGTGATGATTGCATTGCTGGCGGCGTCTGAGATGGTCTCAAAAGAAATGCCCCGGATTTTACATTCTTTTTCTGTTTCGGGTGCGTATTGCATCATGAAGCTACCACCTTGATAGTTGAGCAACCATTGCACTTCGCGTTGTTGCTTGAGCATCCAAAAGGCCAATCCATAGGCTTTAAGGTGGTTTTTTTGGGATTCATCCATTGGGATGAGGATTTGCATCGCCCCGAGGGAATGACCAAAGAAAATTAAGATGCTAAGAATCGCTGTCCGAACCATGTTATTAATATCCCAAAGATAAGCGATGTAAAACCATATACGACCGCCAATCGGCATTCTTGGTGTTCTACGTATTGGATTATTTCGAAGATCAATCCGCTAAAGGTGGAGAAACCGCCCAAAAGGCCAGTGAGTAAAAACAAACGCCAAAAATCACTATTCAATCGGGGGTACAACGCACCCATTAAAAGGCAGGCAGCCATATTGACGGTGAAGGTGCCCCAAGAAAATTGCTGTGGGACAAAAGGGGTTTTTAACCCAACGAGCCATCGAAGTATACTCCCCGAAGCTCCACCCAATATGATGGCAAATAAATTCGCAAATTGCATGCTACGAAGTTAGCAATCCCCATTAATTTTGTGGTGATGATTGCTGCGATAAATTCCATCCGAAACCTATCAGACAGGGTCAAGGTGTTTGAATTGCATTTGCCTGAAGCCGTTGGTTTTATTGCCGGACAGTTTGTGATTGTTAAAGCGCTAATCAATGGAGAAAGTATCGAGCGTAGCTATTCAATTGCCAATCAAAAGGCGGAAAAAACCAACGCACTGGAATTGTGTGTCGCTTTAAATACTGCTGGGATGATGACACCCTATTTGTTTGGGTTGGGAACTGGGGCGAAGTTAGAGATTTCAATGCCGCAGGGTGGATTTGTTCTGCGTGATACTTCGGTGGATGTTCCTAACTTGTTTGTGTGCACGGGCACCGGCGTTGCGCCGTTTCGATCGATGATTGCAGCAAGTCTGGCGTTGAATCCAAACAGGCATGTTCATTTGGTGTTTGGCAACCGCAAAGTAGAAGATGTGTTGTATCATGAGCATTGGCTTGCGCTGCGTGAGCAAAATTCCAATTTTCATTATCACCCTGTATTAAGTAAGTGCGATGAAGGATTGGCCGCGCTGCCCAATTCAAACAACTTTCACAAAGGATATGTGCATCCCGTGTATGAACAGTTGCTGTCAAAGGATTTAGGCTCCCATGTTTACGTTTGTGGTTGGGAAGTGATGTGCAAGGAGAGCAGAGAACGACTGAAAGCCATGGGTTTAACCCGCCGTCAGTATTTTTTCGAGCAATATGATGGTTGATTTTTGCAATTATCGCAAATAATTTTTCTGACTAAGTTTTTTATCTTATTATTGCGACATAGTTCTGCGTTGCGCGTCTGCAACCCAATGAATTTCTCCCCAACGTTTTTACACAAATTTTTGAATACGATTATTTTTTATGGCCGATAGACCGGATTTCTCTAAAATGAGTGTGGGTGATTTGCGCACCCTCGCCGACAACCTTTCAATTGAAAATACTACCAAACTGAAGAAGGGGGAGTTGATAGCTGCCCTTGAATTGGTTGCGGCAACATCCTCATCCAAACCCGCTGTGGTGGCTGAGGTTGCTTTGACGGATAACAATGCAACAGCCGAAAAGGCTGTAGAATCATCGCAAGATGCTTCTGAGAAGCGCGGACGTAGGCCTCGCAAAACGGCTGAAGAATTACAGGCAGAAAAAGTGGCTGCCGCTGCCGGTGATGTGGTGGAGTTAATTCCTGCCAAAACACCCGTTGTGCAACCCAAGCCATTCCAAAGACACCGCGAAGCGGGGTCGGAATTGCCTTCCAATCAGGTTGTTGCGGAAGAATCAAATCGTTCAGAAGAAAAAGTAGAAGTTTCTGCTGATAGCCTTGCTCCAGTGGCCAGGGAAAACAGAAATCCTCGCGAAAATAGAGGGCCCCGCGAACCTCGGGAGGTGAGAGAGCCCCGCCCAAATCGTGAGCCTAGAGAAAATCGCGAACCACGCGAAAACCGCGAACCAAGAGAAGTAATTAATAACCGCGAACCCAGAGAAAATGCCAATCCTCGGGAGCCAAGGACGCAAAACGAAAATCGTTTGCCGCGCGAAAATCGCGAACCCCGTGAGAATCGTGAACCTCGTGAGAACCGCGAACCCAGAGAGAACCGTGAGCCCCGTGAAAACAACGCTCAAGGGAATCCCTCAAATGCACCTTTAAACAATGCAGCAAACGGCAATCCCGTTTCTAATACGAATAACCCACCAACGCCTCGACCAGAGCCAGCCATTTCGCCCGAAGAAAAGAGAAGGCGTGAAGCTTTGGCGCTTTTTACAGAAATGGAAGGGGTAGTGACCACCCAAGGTGTACTCGAGACAGTGCCCGATGGGTACGGATTTTTGCGTTCACCGGATTACAATTATGTTGCGTCTCCAGACGATGTGTACATTCCCGGTTTCATGATCAAACAAAATGGTTTGAAAACGGGCGATACCGTTCGTGGAACCATCAGACCACCCAAAGAAAACGAGAAGTACTTCTGCTTGGTGAAAATAGAGAGTGTGAATGGCAGAACCCCAGAAGAAGTGAGAGATCGTGTGGCGTTTGAGCACCTTACCCCGCTTTTCCCCGATGAAAAATTGAATCTGTGCGATAGCGCAAGCAATTACCCCAACCGAATCATCGATTTGATATCGCCAATCGGTAAAGGACAAAGGGGATTGATTGTGGCCCAGCCTAAAACTGGTAAAACTTGGTTGCTGAAAGGCATCGCAAACGCCATCGCCAAGAATCACCCAGAAGTATATATGATCATTTTGCTGATCGACGAACGTCCGGAAGAAGTGACAGACATGGCCCGCAGTGTGCGTGCAGAAGTGGTTGCGTCAACCTTCGATGAGCCAGCCGATAAGCACGTGAAACTCACCAATATGGTGCTTGAAAAAGGGAAGAGATTGGTAGAATGCGGTCATGACGTGGTGATCTTGTTGGATTCAATCACGCGTTTGGCCCGTGCTTATAATACCGTTCAGCCAGCATCTGGAAAGATTTTATCGGGTGGTGTGGATGCCAATGCGCTTCACAAACCCAAGCGATTCTTTGGTGCTGCAAGAAACATTGAAGGTGGTGGATCTTTAACCATCATCGCTACGGCCCTTACCGATACAGGTTCAAAAATGGACGAAGTGATCTTTGAAGAATTCAAAGGAACCGGTAACATGGAATTGCAATTGGATCGCAAATTGTCGAACAAGCGCATTTTTCCTGCCATTGATATATTGAGTTCAAGTACCCGCCGCGACGATTTGTTGGTTGATAAAGTAACCAATCAAAGGATGTGGGTGTTGCGAAATCACCTGGCCGATATGAATTCGGAGGAAGCTATGAACACCTTCTTGAAATACATGCAAAATACCAAAGACAACAACGAGTTTTTGATAAGCATGAATCGATAATCGGGGCAAACACTTCCATTTACGCATCTGGGTTGGCGAGAAACCAGAATTCCGAGGTGTAAAAGTTGAATTATTTTGTTCTTGTAATGTTGGCGATGAAACATTTTGTTTCAATGAACGGCGGTTGATGTTTTAGGTTAATGATTTAATAATCAATGGTTTGTGTTTTTTAATGGTGTCCCACTTTTTGGGGTGTCCTGATTTTGGAAACATGTAGAAAAAAATGTGCAAAACCCATGCACAACCAAGGGAATTCTGTTGTTTTTTTGAGTAAAATTTTGAAGAGATGGACAAGCCAAAAGTTGTAATTGAGTACAGCAAACTGTCGGCGGAATTGCTCGACTTATTCGACGAGACGTATCCCACCGGTGTAACAGGTAAAACAGTGCGTTATCCCAATTCTAAGGGAGAGATAGTGACCGCGGTTCGGTTAGAAACCGACGATACCAGTTATTTGGTAAAGTTGAGTACCCGTGCCAAAGAGATCCTTACAGAAGAAGATTTGGATGCGCTGATTCGTACCTCTACCAAATCGAAAGATGTGGATGAAGAAGAAGAGGAAGAAGAGGAGGAGGAAGAGGAAGATCCTCGCAAAGCATCTACAGACGACGAAGATTGATGCTGATGATGGTGTCTGAGATTACCCACGATGTTAAGGTGTCTGTAGAGTGTGCTTACAGCAGCAAACACAGCGTGGAATTGCAGGACCAATTTGTGTTTTTTTATCACATCACTATTGAAAATCTGGGCGATTTTTCTGTTCGATTGTTGCGCAGAAAATGGATTATTTTGGATGCTCACGGTGTTGAACGCATCGTGGAAGGCGAGGGAGTGGTTGGTGTTCAGCCTAGCATCCCATCCGGAGATCAGCACGAATATACCAGTTCATGTTTGATGAATACGGCTTTCGGTACCATGAGGGGCCATTACACTTTTGAGCGACTCGTGGATGGGGTTGAATTTGATGTGACTATACCGCTCTTTCAACTTGAAGTGCCTTACCTGTTGAGTTAACATTGTTTCAGGGGCTTTTCAAAACTATCTTTGGACCATGAAGTTCAATGTGGTAGTTACTGGGGCAAGCAAAGGCATTGGTTTTGCTGTGGCAAAGCGTTTCGCAAAGGAGGGTCACCATCTGTTTTTGGTTGCCAGGAATGCAGATCATTTACACACCGCCAAGCTAAATCTTTTGGGCGAAGGTGCCTCGAGTGTTGAGGTCTTTGCCGCGGATTTATCGGTGCGATCTGAGGTGTCTTTAGCCATCAATGCCATCAATGAAACCTTCACTCATGTGAATGTGTTGGTGAACAATGCCGGACTTTTTTTACCCGGTACGATGATGGAAGAAAATGAAGGACAGTTTGAACATTTGCTGCAAACCAATCTCACGTCGGCGTATCATGTCACTCGCGGACTGTGGGACAGGATGAAAGGGGTGGAGAGGGCCCATGTTTTTAACATGTGTAGCATCGCAAGTATCACAGCTTACGCCGCCGGTGGAAGTTATTCGGTGGTGAAATTTGGTTTGCTAGGATTCAGTAAATCGCTGAGATTGGAAGGTATGCCCCATGGCATTCGGGTGAGTTCCGTGCTTCCGGGTGCTACATTGACCGATAGTTGGGCGGGTGTGGATTTGCCTGAATCTCGATTTATGCGTGCTGATGACGTGGCGGAAACCATATTTACGGCCTTTGAGATCAATGATCGAACCGTAATGGAAGAGATTGTGCTGCGTCCGCTGCTCGGTGATTTATAAGGGGATATGGTTATTTGCCATTTTTTCGTCAATATGAAATGGCATTGAGAGATTGGTTGAATTTTGTTATATTTGCATAAAGACTATATAAAATGAAAAAATCATTACTTTCTTTGGTGGCTTTGTTGGGATTGACCGCAGGCGCTATGGCTCAAGCACCTTCTTTTGATGTGCCAAAAGAGCAAAAGAACATTCGTAAATCATCTACTACTTATGTGTTGAAAGACAAGACCTTGACCCCCAGCCGTCGTGCTGAGAGTTACAGCGCATGGTACAATTTTACCGGAGCTTATGAGGAAAATGAGTTGTTGGGACAAACTTTGAGTGGATTTGTGAGTTTCATACAGCCTGATACCAACTTGTGTATGGTTTATGCGGATGGAACCAAATCAAAAGTGGGTTTTCATATTTTGGGAACATCTTTCGATCCAAAAGATTCAGCTTTCTTGGGCAAGAACGAAGTGTTAACTCGTTTCAATCCTTACACAGTGGATTCATTGGCCTTCACCCAATTTTATATTCGTTTGGTTGACCAAGTGAATGTGGGTGGTAACATGGTTGACGTGGTTGATACTGTTTATATCCAGTACTACGATATCACAGGTATCAAAGTAGGTGGTTACACTTTGCAAAGCAATCCTGGTGTTGCATATAGTTATGCTACGCCCGCAGTAGACAAATTGTCTTACAAATCTTTGATAAACAGTGCTGCTATCAAAACAGATACATTGTTGTTGACCAAAGCTTACGCAGATAGTTTGATTTTGGAAAATGGAACGCCTAAGTCTTTCATCGGTAGAGGTATTCAAATCCCCGTAGATTTGAAAACTAAGTCAACCAATGGTGCTGATGGAACTACTAATTTGTTTGCTTTCAGTGTGATGTACAAGCCAATGATTAAAGCGGCTTTGGGTGATACTGGTTTGGCATACAACGGTTCTACTTGGACCAAGAAATACAATATGTATGGTGTTCGTTTGGGTTCTTTGGATGGCCATGATCAATCAATCACATCTAAGAACAAAATCAACAACATGTTTGTAACAAACTTCCAAGTTCGTTACGGACAAACTTTGTTCGGTTTCTTGAAGTCTTACTTGCCTGGTACAGTTTTCGGAAATACCATTTTCTTCCCAAGCTTCTTGCACATCACTACACCGAACTTGTCTAACAAAAACATCGTAGCCGGTTTGTCTGGTGTTCAGGTTTATCCTAACCCCGTGGCTTCAAACAGCGCTGCTGATGTAGTGTTTGATCTTACTGCACCATCTGCTGTTAAGGCGGTTGTAACTGATTTGAACGGTCGTGTTGTTAGCACTTCTGCATCTGTCAATTGCATTGCTGGTCAGAATTCAGTTTCTGTAAGCACTGCAGGTTTGTCTAAGGGTATCTACATGGTAACAGTAGAAAGCAACTTGGGCCGCATGAGTAGCAAGTTAACTGTGAACTAATTCTTTCGAATTATACAAAAAAAAAGAGCCGGGCTTGCCCGGCTCTTTTTTTTGCGTTAAGATTTAGTACGACATTTGCTGTACACACCACATGAACGTAAAATTTGCACTGGCAATTGGGGTAGTTTTCTTTTGGGGAAATGCCCAAGCCCAAACATTTCACGGTATTCAAAATAGCAATTTTGCTGGCGTTCACACCGTGTATAGCAATCCAGCCCTTTTGACATCCATGGCCTATAAGCGCCATGCCAACGTATCAACCATAGGATTTGAGGTTAGTAACAACATGTTTTCTTTAACGGCGCCATTTACCTTATGGCAAGCCATTACAGGCAATGTTGCCGCGGAATATCAAAACAGCAAAGGACAGGTACAATGGCGTTCAGAATATTTGAAAACCAGAGATGTTGGGAATGATGGTTGGGCCACTGTTGGTCTAGAATGGCGCGGGCCATCGTATGCAAATCGTTTGGGTAAAAGGTTTGTGTGGGCTTCTCACAGCAGAACAAGATCCAGTTTGATGCTCAAAAACATATCGAACGGAACACTGTCTTACGCCAAGGTATTGTTCGATAGCGCCCAAGGGGGATCCAAATTTGGATTGAATCAATTATCGCCATATCCAATCAATTTTCAAGCCAATGCCTATCAGGAAATAGGTGCATCCTTGGCCTTTGCCATTGTGGACGCGAAAAAATTGAAGATTTCTGTAGGTGCCACAGCCAAATATTTGATGGGCTTGGGGCATGTGTCGTTGATTTCTGATGGGATTCAACTCAAAACCTATGGCAGAGATTCTGTTTCAATCATTCAAAGCAATGCCCAAATTGCCTATTCCGAATCTCAAGTGCTACAACGTATGTTGAGTGGAATCATCGTAGGGGGATTGCCATCGTTCAGAAACATTTTGGGCAATGGTGTTGGGTTTGATTTTGGGGTGTCGGTAGAAGGTGGAAAGGGTAGTGCATCGGCTCAAATCAAAGAAAGGTGGTTGGGCGATCCCAAAGCAAGGAATTACAAATGGAGATTGGCAGCATCTGTATTAGACTGGGGACAAGTATCGTATGGAAACAATGTAAATTCCTTTTCAATTAGTAATTCAACACCGGTAACGCTTAAAACCGATAGTGCGTTCTTTGGTGCATTTGCGAAAGGCAGCGCCGAAGGATTTCAGTATCTGGAGACCTTCGCCAAGGGCAATTTGAACTATTCAGCCTCTGTAGTATCGCAAAAAGTGGTATTGCCAACCCAAATACAATTACAAGGCGATATGCGGTTGAAGGCGGGTTTTTACGCAGCGTTTCAATGGCAGCAATCGTTGGTATCGGCAAAAATTGCAGGTTTTAGGCAACCATCGTCCATCGTGGTGGTGCCCAGGTTTGAAAGTAAATGGTTGGAAGTGTCGATGCCCGTGGGACTCACCCAAGATTATCGAAAAGGAAACATCGGTGCCTGCGTGAGAGTGGGCCCATTGTTTGTGGGTTCTGATAATTTGTTGAGCAACCTGATTGTGAATCAAATCAAAGGCATGAATGTATACTTTGGCTTGAGCAGCTCAATCGGAAAAGTCAAAAAATAAAAATCGCTTAGTCGTTGATGCGCGTGATTTTTGCACCCAAAGCGTTCAAACGTTCTTCAATTCGCTCGTAACCACGATCGATTTGTTCGATGTTCTTGATGGTGCTTTTGCCTTTGGCGCTCATCGCGGCGATCAATAGTGCCACACCCGCACGGATGTCTGGTGAACTCATTGTGATGCCTTTGAGTTGCGTTCTGCGATCTAAACCGATGACGGTGCAACGATGTGGATCGCAAAGAATGATTTGTGCGCCCATGTCAATCAGATTGTCAACAAAGAACAAACGGCTTTCGAACATTTTTTGATGGATCAACACGGTGCCTCGGGCTTGGGTTGCAGTTACAAGGGCTATGGAAATCAAATCGGGCGTGAATCCGGGCCATACTTGGTCAGATACCGTGAGAATTGAGCCATCGATGAAAGTGTCTATCTCGTAGTGGTCCATGGCAGGGATGTAGATGTCATCGCCATGTATTTCCAATTTCACACCCAAACGTTGAAACATCTTGGGAATGATTCCAAGCATGTCGATTCTACAATTTTTGAGGGTAATTTCACTTTGTGTGATGGCCGCCATACCAATGAAACTACCAATTTCAATCATGTCGGGCAAGCAGCGATGCTCACACCCGTTGAGTGATGTTACGCCTTCAATGGTGAGTTGGTTTGAACCAATGCCAGTGATTTTTGCGCCCATGCTGTTGAGCATCAAACACAATTGTTGGAGGTAGGGTTCGCAAGCGGCATTGTAAATGGTGGTAGTGCCTTCAGCCAAGACCGCTGCCATCAGAATGTTTGCAGTGCCTGTTACAGAAGCCTCATCGAGCAGCATGTAGCAACCTTTCAAACGGTCGGCTGATACTTTATAGAAGTTGTTTTCGGCCTGAAATTCGAATTTTGCCCCCAAATTGATAAAACCTTCGAAGTGGGTATCGAGCCTGCGACGGCCAATTTTATCACCCCCCGGGGAAGGGATGTAGCCGCGACCAAATCGGGCCAATAATGGGCCTACGATCATGATGGATCCGCGGAGTGCAGCACCTTGTTTTTTGAATTCTGGACTGTTCAAAAATTCCAAGTCGATGTTATTTGAGACGAACGTAAATGAACCACGCTCATTGCGGGTTACAGTAACGCCCAAACTTTGTAGTAATTCAATCAATTTCAAAACGTCCCTGATTTCAGGGATGTTGTTGATTGTTACCGGTTCGGCAGTTAACAAGACCGCGCAAATGACCTGTAGTGCCTCGTTTTTTGCGCCCTGTGGGATGATTTCACCCTTCAGTTTGTGTCCGCCTTCAATTTCAAATACTGCCATATCGTTTAAAATCTGCGGTAGTTTTTACCGCGGTTTTTGTTGTTGTTATTTTTGTTTTTATTGTTGTTGTTATTGTTCCGACCAAAGTTGTTGGTCTTCTGCATGGGCCTTCTCACGCTCACTGTGGTGTCTGCACTCACAACCAATTCGGATCCATCGATATTCAATTGTCCTTTTGATAGGGTTTTCAAATGTTCGGCGATCACCTCGTTACTCAAATTTTCGTTGTTCCAAGCTTTGCATGAATTGTACATGAAAGACGCAATCATATTCACCACGTCTTGCTTGAGTTCGCCATCTTCCATTTCGGCCGCGCGATCAATCATCATCTGAAGATTTCTGCCGTAAAATCGGAAACGAATACCACTCACATTATACCCCAAATGCTCTGGGCGCTTGAATTCTTTTTTGTCTTGAACGATTTCGTATGGACAATCCACATCCAACTCGTAATCTGCCATCTGAAAAATGTGCCCCCACAAAATTTCTTTGTAGTTCACTTGAAGTTTGATGTCGGGGTTTAAGGTGGCCATAATGCCCGCCAAATTGTGCACCCAAGATGTGCGTTCTTCCTTGCTGGCTATGGTTTTGATGTGTTCGATGTACTCTTGAACATGACGCCCATATTCGGAAATGCCGAGATGGGTTCTTTGTGTGTTGTAATCGTCTTGAAGCGTTGTCATGTAAATGCAAAATAACACAGAACCAATCAAATAAATATTAAAACTTTCCCGCATCTGTAGTGTTTCTTATACAGACATTGAATATGAAAAACCAAATCGTTTCTGAATACGTGAAGTACTGCCTAAAACATGGGCATGCGCCAGCAAATGTGTTTCTTTTGTGCGAGTCATTGGAGATGACGGAAACAGAATTTTACAATCACTTTTCGAGTTTGGAGAAGGTGGAAGAATCTGTTTTGGTGAATCGTTGGGAGGATGTTGCCGCGAGGTTTGCGCAAGATGAACAATTTGGTTCATTTACCATCACCGAAAAAATGCTCACCATGCATTTTGCTTTTGTGGAGAGCTTGAGGGAGATCCGCAGTTATTTGTTGTGGAAATTCCAAGATTGGAAGAACCCAACCGATCAAATCAAAGGTTTGATGGGCTTACGCAGTGCATTTCAGGCCACTGTGAGTCCGATGTTGAACACGGCGAGTGTTTCAGGTGAAATACCCGATCGGAAGGTAATTTCTAAATTAAACGTAGAGGCTTTGGGAATGAACTTGGCATTTGTTATGCACTTTTGGCTCAAAGATGATTCTGCCGATTTTGAGCGCACAGATGCTTGCATCGAGAAATCGGTACAACTGACCATGGATTTTGTGGGACGTAATGCAGTAGATAAATTGTTCGATTTTGGTAAGTTCTTGATTCAAGGCTTTCAAAAATGATAGATACCCAAGACAAAATCCCCACTTCTAAAGTGGAGAGGGCAATGAAATTGATGGGGGCCGGAGCCAAGATTGGTGGCAATTATTTGAAATATTACGCCAAAAAAACCATCAATTCGGAACACACCAAAGAAGAACTGCACGAAAACAATGCAGCCGATATTTATCAATCATTGAGTCAGCTCAAAGGCAGTGCACTCAAAGTGGCGCAGATGCTGAGCATGGACAAAAACTTATTGCCCCGGGCGTACACCGATAAATTCGCGCTATCCCAATATTCCGCACCACCGATGTCGGGCCCGCTGGTTGTGAGAACCTTTGAAAAGTCTGTGGGGAAATCGCCCATGACCGTTTTTGATCGTTTCGAGACAAATTGTACGGCGGCTGCGAGTATCGGTCAAGTGCACAAAGCGGAGAAGGATGGGAAGATTTTGGCAGTGAAAATTCAATACCCAGGTATCGGAAATAGCATTCAGAGCGATTTGAAGATGGTAAAGCCCGTGGCCAATGCCATGTTTGGATTGCCGGAAAAAGAGATGCAGAAGTATTTCCAAGAGGTGGAAGAGAAACTGTTGGAAGAAACCAATTACACCCTAGAACTCGAGCGTTCACAAGAAATTTCGTTGGCCTGTTCGGCGATTCCCGATATCTTCTTTCCCAAGTACTACCCAGAATTTAGTAGTTCCAAAGTTTTGGTGATGGATTGGCTCGAAGGGGAACATTTGAAAGAGTTTTTACAAAAGAATCCTACCCAAGAAGTCAAAAACCGAGTGGCCCAGGCATTGTGGGATTTTTATAATTTTCAGTTGCATACTCAGTTGGCGATCCATGCCGATCCGCATCCGGGGAACTTTTTGTTTCAGCCCGATGGCAGGGTAGGCGTGATCGATTTTGGTTGTGTAAAAGTGGTGCCAGAGGATTTTTATTATCACTATTTCCCTCTGTTGGTGCCAGAAATTAGAAACAATCAACCCGTGGTGGATCAACTGTTGAATCACATCGAAATATTGTTTCCGGCAGATTCATCCGAAGTAAAAGCGGAGTTGCAGAAAGCGTTTTTGGAGATGACCTCTCTGTTGAGCAGGCCTTTTGAATCTGAAAGGTTTCATTTTACCAATGAATTCATCGATGAGATTTATGCCAAGGGAGAGGAGATTTATCAAATTCCGGAGGTGAAGAAACCCACACAACCCCGCGGAAGTAAGCACGCTTTGTATGTGAATCGCACCTATTTTGGCATTTACAGCATGATGGCAGATTTGAATGCAGAAATCGATACCAAATCAGATTTGTGGAGCGGTAAGTTGGTGGATTATTGGAAGGATCGTTAAATAGCTCATAAAAGAAAAGGGCGGCCATGGCCGCCCTTTTCTTTTATAAAAATATCATTAAAGCGTGATGCCGATACTGGCCAAAATGCTTCTGCCGTCTGAAGGCATCAAACCCGGGCCAGGGTAACCACCCGCCCTGCGCGTGAAATACTTCTCGTTGGTGAGGTTGTTGACGCTGAGTTTGAAACTCACATTTTTATTGATCACATAGCTGCTATTTAGATCCCATACAGAATAAGCTGGGATGAAACCTGTTACAGCATTGCTAGAAGCCGCCATTGTGTTGTTCGCATCAGAGTAACAGCCCGATACATGGCTGAATTGACATTGAACGATGAATTTTCTCTGGGGATGTTTTTGGGATGTCAATTGATATCCAATGCCCGCACGAAGAATGTCTTGGGGAGCGTTTTCTACCGAATTACCCTTTAAATTGAAACTGTCATATTTTCCTGCAGCATTCTTGCTGGAGATGTAATAATCACCATACTTGGCATTCGTGAATGAGTAACTCACAAAAATGGGCAGCCCCCAACGCGCGTTCTTAGAATATTTCTTCACGGGGTCTATGTCTACCACCGCTTCAAATCCAGTACTCAATGAATTTCCCACATTGGTTTTTACCGTGATGGTTTTGCCCAATTCGTCGATGCGCGTGATTCTACCAATTCTGTTGTTATACTGTAGTGCAAATACACTGGCATCAAAATACAACCAATTGCCTTTGCGGCCGCGGATTCCAAGGTCGTTGTTGAATCCAGTGGCATCCTTCAAATTGGGGTCGATTTGTTCGCTGCCTGGAGTGGCTTGCATATCGCTAAACAAAATGGGACGGTAGTTTTGAGTGGCATTGGCGTACACTTCAAATCCATTTTTAAAATGGTACTCTGAAGAAATTCCTCCCAACAAGAAGTTTCTTTGAATGGCTGAAGCAGTTACTTTGATGTCTTCGCCAATCAAGTTGATGCCCAATCTACCAGAGACATCGGATTGTATGTTTTCGAATCGAAACCCGGGTATCACAATGAATCTCGGCGACAATCGTATTACCTGCTCGGCGAACCAAGCTGTATTGATGGTGTTAAAAGTCAATTCAGTGGGGAAGAAGTTTGTGGTGAAATTGGCATCTGTGCCAGTGCTGCCAACGCCTTTTTGAAAGCGCTGGGTTTGACCTTTGAAATAGCGCAAGCCAGTACTCAAAGTTTGTTTCTTGCCCAAAACATAGTAGTGGGTGAGAAAACTTGCTTCGAGGCCTATGTTTTTGTATTTGTCTGTAGATAAATCTCTTTGATTGTATTGCCCGGTTGATTTGTTGATTGTGTCGGCCGAAAGAATGCTAGCAATATTGCCCACACTGTGGCGAGTGGCGTCCATCCCAAATGCTTGGATTTGCAGTCTGCTTTTGCTGCTAATGTCGTATTGGAACTTGACATTGGCCGTTTGCCATGGTGTAGAAAACCAGTTCCTGCTGCGCAAACTCATGGTAGGGTCTTGGCTGAATTGCTGTTGAGTTAATCCGCCTGCTTGCTGACTGAGCATGTAATATCTCATATAATCCGCAGAGATGCTCGCTTTTTTACCTATTTTGTAGGTAGCGGAGCCATACATCGTTTGGGTTTCATAGGCACTGTTTTTACGATAGCCATTTGCACTTCGCTTGTCGTAAAATGCGTAATAATGTCCTTTTTTACCGCTGCCACCCAATCCAATGTATGAGTTGAGTAGTCCAAAGCTTCCCACCGTTTGATTGCTTTCGGCCTGAAACTTTTTTTGGATATTGCTGCCGTCACGCATCACGTAATTGATCAAACCACCGAATTGCGGACCGTATTGTAAAGCCCCCGCGCCACGAATGATCTGTATGCGTTGAACGGCTTGCATTTGAGGGTTGTAGTATGCTTCGGGGTAACCAAACGGATCGGCGGAAATGTCGGCGCCGTTCTGACGGATATTGAATTCCCAGCTTCTATTGGGACTCAATCCACGGTTGGCAATGCCAATTTGAATGCCAGAGCCATCGCTTTCCCAAATGTGTATGCCCGGTACTTTGGCCAAAATCTGACGCATAGAATTGTTGGCCACCACGTTGTTTACTTGGTCCATTACGATGAGGCTGTTTTTCTTGCCCGCATTGATTTTGGTTCCAACCACCTCGGGTAACATCATTACATCGCGCTGTTGCCCCGATCCCACCAAAGAAATTTCCGATAGATATTCAAGGTGCTGGGTGGTGTCTATCGCTTTTTGACCTGATACGATGTTCATAAACATCATACCAACGACCAAACAAAGTGCAGACGTGATATTTAAAACAGGGCGGTTCGTAGATGACATGTTGTTATTTGTAACAATTCTAAA
>JAIYBO010000178.1 GCA_027488495.1 Bacteroidota bacterium
ACTGAAATGCCGGAATTGACGTTTCAACTGTTTCATAAACAGCGTTTGATAGGTCGTTTCACCTCCCAATTGAGTGGTAGGTATAATGCGTATAACTTGCTATTTGGTGTGGCTTTGGGACACCAAATGGGGCTCAGCGTTAAAGAAGCCATGGACGCGGCATGTACTTACAAACCTACCAACAACCGAAGTGAATGGAGAATGGTGGGCGGAATAAATGTGTTTTTGGATGCTTACAACGCCAACCCCAGCTCCATGAAATTTGCGTTAGAGAGCTTTTCAACGTTGAAGGGCGAGAAACTATACTTTCTGGGAGATATGTTAGAATTGGGAGATCACTCCGTATTGGAGCACAAAGAAATACTATCACTGTGTCAGTCATTAAACATCACAGATCAAACCTATTTGGTGGGATCAGAATTTTACAATGCATGCTCTAGCCATCCTTTGCGATTTGAAACAATTGACTCCCTGTTGGCATGGTTGGATACGCACCCCATCAAAAGCGAATTTGCATTTGTAAAAGGAAGCAGAGGTGTAAGAATGGAGCGCATTCTTGAGCATTTTGACAAAAAATAAAAGGAGGGAATTTCTCCCCTCCTTTCATTACACTTAACTATGGTAAATGATATTATTGGTTAAGCAATGAAATTGCTCCAGTTGCCAACATGTTGAGCAAAGCCAAAGGAATCATGGCTTTCCATCCCAATCTCATGAGTTGATCATATCTAAATCTGGGTAATGTCCAACGGATCCACATAAACAAGAACACAAAGAAGAAAATCTTGGCAAACATCACCGCCACCTGGGTCAATCCAAGGATTGTGGGATTAGTGATTAAATGCAAGCCGGGGAAATTGTACCCTCCAAAATATACTGATGCAATTACGGCACTAGAAATAAACATATTGATGTATTCAGAGAACAGGTAGAAACCCAATTTCATGGATGAATATTCTACGTGATACCCTCCTATCAATTCTGTTTCACATTCTGCCAAATCAAAAGGCGCGCGGTTACATTCAGCCAATGCACAGGTGAGGAACAATAAAAAGCCCAAAGGTTGGTACCACACATTCCAGTTCAGCCCTTGTTGTTGTTCTACCATTTCACGGAGGCTCAGGGTTCCACTCATCATCACAACCGCGATCAAAGCCAAGCCCATGCTCAATTCATAACTGATCATTTGAGCACTTGCACGAATGGCGCCATACAAAGAATATTTGTTGTTACTTGCCCATCCGCCAATCATGATTCCATAAACACCAATGCTTACGATACCCATGATATATAGCACGCCGATATTTACATCGGCAACCTGCAACTGAACATTTCTACCAAAAATTGGCAAACTGCTACCCCAAGGAATCACTGCACTTGTAATGGTGGCAACGATCATTGCAATTCCTGGACCCAATATAAACAGCCATTTCTCGGCATTCTTGGGAATAATTTCTTCTTTGAACAACAATTTACCTCCATCTGCAAATGGTTGTAGCAATCCAAAAGGACCCACACGATTGGGGCCCAATCGATCTTGGAAAAAGGCGGCAATTTTGCGCTCACCAAATGTGAAATACAACGCCATAACCAAGGTTACAGCAAGTATTACAACAATGAGTATCAACTTTTCTAAAAACAATGCACTATCCATATTCTTCTTATGCTTTATTTAACAATGGAGTGTGCGCTGGGGCTTCCACTTCGTAATGATTTGCTGAAATAACAGAATGCTTATCGATGTGGCGAGGCCCTTCGATGGTCCAATCCGATTTATCTTTTTTATCGAACCTACATTCGTTACAGATGAATTCCTTCACTTCTCCGTATTGATCTTTTCTTGCAGTTACTCTTGCAATTTCATCGCCAATCATCCAAACCACGGCTTTTCCTGAGCAGCATTTGCAATCTCTGTGAGCATCCATGGGCTTGGTATACCATACCCTAGAACGGAAACGGAAGGTTTTATCAGTGAGCGCGCCTACTGGACAAACATCGATCACGTTACCAATGAAATCATTTTTCAGATTCTTTTCGATAAACGTTCCAATTTCTGCGGCATCGCCACGCTTTAAGACACCATGTTCACGCTGTTCTGTGAGTTGATTTGCAGTGTATACACAACGATAACATAAGATACAGCGAGTCATGTGCAATTTGATATATTCTCCAATATCTACCTTATCAAAGGTTCTGCGTTCAAATTCATAACGCGTATTGCTTTTTCCATGCTCGTAGGCCAAATCTTGGAGATGACACTCCCCTGCTTGGTCACAAACTGGGCAATCTAACGGGTGATTGATCAAAAGCATTTCTACAACACCTGCACGCGCATCCATCACTTTTTCACTGCTTTTGTTTTTCACCTCCATGCCATCCATGATGGGTGTAGAACAACTCGCTACCAGCTTTGGCATAGGTCTAGGGTCTTTCTCAGAACCTTTGCTCACTTCTACCAAACAGGTTCTGCATTTCCCTCCACTGCCCTTCAAACTGCTGTAATAGCACATGGCAGGTGGAACCACATCGCCACCAATTAGCCTTGCGGCATTCAGAATGGTTGTTCCTGGATCTACTTCAACCTCAACACCGTCGATGGTTACTTTGAATTTCGGGTTAGTTTCTGACATGGTTATCCTTTAACTGTCTCAAATGTTTTTTCGGTTATTAAACCGTAATTTTTTGTCATGCAAAGTTTTGGCTCTTTCACGTGCCATTCAAACTCTTCTCTGAAATGTCTGATTGCGGCTGCAACTGGCCACGCGGCAGCATCGCCCAACGGACAAATGGTATTTCCTTCAATCTTACGTTGAATATCCCAAAGCAAATCGATGTCCTCCATTTTGCCATGCCCATATTCTAAGCGATGTAAAACTTTTTCCATCCATCCGGTACCTTCCCTACAAGGACTGCACTGTCCGCAACTTTCATGGTGGTAAAAACGAGAAAAATTCCATGTATTTCTTACGATACATTGGTCTTCATCGTAAACGATAAAACCACCAGAACCCAACATACTACCTGTGGCAAAACCACCGTCTGACAAACTCTCATAAGACATCAGGCGGTCTTCACCTGCTGCGGTTTTACAAACCAAATAATGGGGCAAAATGGGAACAGAGGAACCTCCAGGCACACAGGCTTTGAGTTTCTTGCCATTCTTCATTCCGCCGAGGTACTTATCACTATAAATAAATTCTTCAACGGTGATACCCATGGTGATTTCATACACACCGGGTTTATTGACATTCCCAGATGCGCTGATCAATTTGGTACCCGTACTTCTACCGATGCCAATTTGGGCATATGCATCGCCGCCTTCGTTTACAATTGGAACAACGGCTGCAATGGTTTCAACATTGTTTACTACTGTAGGACGATCCCAAAGTCCTTTCACTGCAGGAAATGGGGGCTTGATGCGTGGGTTGCCTCTTTTACCTTCAAGACTTTCGATGAGCGCAGTTTCTTCGCCACAGATGTAGGCGCCTGCGCCTGTTGATACTGCCAAATCCAAATCAAATCCGCTTCCTTTGATGTTTTTTCCCAACCAACCATTGGCATAAGCCTCTGCGATGGCTTTTTCGAGAATTTGCAAAACATACATGTATTCACCGCGGATGTAAATGTATGATTGGTTGCATCCCAAAGCATATGAAGACAAAATCATACCTTCAATCAATAGGTGAGGGATTTTCTCCATCAAGTATCGATCTTTAAAGGTACCGGGCTCACTTTCATCGGCGTTGCAAAGAAAATGGCGAGGAACACCTTCGGGCTTGGCGATAAAACTCCATTTCATACCCGTTGGAAAACCAGCTCCACCTCTACCCCTCAATCCAGATTTTTTCACTTCCTCCACAACATCGTCTGGCGACATTGTTTTCAACGCTTTTTCTACAGCAGAATAACCGCCATTTTTGCGATATACATCGTGGGTGTTAATTCCTTCAACACCGATATGCTCCAATAGTAATTTACGCTCCATGATTTTCTAATCCCAAATAATTGGCTACGGGGTTCTTGCGATATTGCTCAATCAATTCATCCACTTTGGCTTCTGTAAGGTGTTCGTGAAATTTCTCTCCAGCTTGCAACATAGGCGCGTATCCACAGGCTCCCAAACATTCAACGGTTTTGAGCGTAAATATGCCATCTGCGGTGGTTTCACTATCCTTGATGCCCAATTTGTTTTCGATGTAGGAAACAATTTTTTCCGCACCTTCAATCATACACGGACCGGTTCTGCAAACTTCAAGTTTAACTTTGCCTGCGGGTTTGGTATCGTACATTGAATAAAATGTTGCAACCTCATATACCTCAATGGGCAAAATATGCAGTAACCTTGCCACGTAATCCATAACAGGTTCGCTCAAATAACCAAAATGGGCTTGAGCCAAATGCAAAACACTCAGCAATGCACTTTTTTGTTTTCCTTCGGGGAACTTGGCGATTTGACGCGCAACTTCTTGCAACAAAGGTTCTGGGAATTGAATATTATCTTGACTCACAACAATTTACAATTAAGCATCTAACTCACCTGCGATTACGTTCATGCTGCTCATGGTTAAAATCGCATCACTCAACACAGAATCAACAATCATTTCAGGATAGGCCTGATAATAGATAAAACAAGGTCTTCTAAAATGCAAACGGTATGGTGTTCTTCCACCATCGCTCACGAGGTAATAACCCAATTCACCGTTTCCTCCTTCCACAGCGTGATATACTTCACCCGCGGGAATGGCAGTTTCACCCATCACAATTTTAAAATGGTAAATGAGTGATTCCATGCTTCTATATACTTCTTCTTTTGGAGGAAGGTAAAATTCAGGAACATTGGCATGGAAATCGCCCGCAGGCATTTTGTCCAAGGCTTGACGAATGATTCTTAAACTTTGACGTATTTCCTCTTGACGAACCACAAATCGATCATACGTATCACCGTCTTTTCCCACTGGAATATCAAAATCAAAATCCTGATAACTGCAGTAAGGATTCATGACTCTTACATCATAATCCACGCCTGCCGCTCTCAAATTTGGACCAGAAAAGCTGTATTCAAGTGCTCGTTCACCAGTTATTGGACCAGCACCAATCACGCGATCCATGAAAATCCTGTTGCGGGTAAGCAAACGATCAAATTCTTCAAAGTTTACAGGAAACTCTTCCAAGAACTTGTTCAATTTGGCATGGAAAGTGGCATTGAAGTCACGCTCAAAACCACCTATTCTGCCAATGTTTGTGGTTAAACGCGCTCCGCAAATCTCCTCATAGAGTTCATAGATTTTCTCACGCTCTTGGAACATATAGGTAAAGCCGGTTAATGCGCCCGTATCAACACCAATTACAGAATTACAAACCAAATGGTCTGCAATCCTGGCCAATTCCATCACAATCACGCGCATGTAATCAACCCTTTTGGGCACTTCAATGCCGGCCAATTTTTCTACTGTCAAGTGCCAACCGATATTATTGATTGGTGACGAACAGTAATTCAAACGATCCGTAATTGGGGTGATTTGATTGTAAGGCCTTCTTTCAGCCAATTTTTCGAACGCTCTGTGGATGTAGCCAATTGTGGGTTCAGCACTCAAAATTCGCTCACCATCAACTTTCAATATATTCTGAAAAATACCGTGTGTGGCTGGGTGGGTTGGGCCCAAGTTCAGCGTGGCGATATCTCCGTCTATGGTCTCCGTAGAGATCATCTGACCTGTGTTTTTAATGGTTAATTCGCTCATCGTCCGAAGAATGTATCGTTTTTATCGGTTCGGGTTTCATCTTCCAAAGCGTATTGCTTTCTCAAGGGATGATAATCCATATCGTCCATGTTTAAAATTCTGCGCAAATCAGGATGTCCAACAAATTGAATTCCATAGAAATCAAAAGTTTCTCTCTCCATCCAGTTTGCACCCACAAACAAATCGGTTAATGTTGGTATATCTAAATTTGAAGCGGGTAACGACACTTTCAAACGAACCCTCACGTTTTGCACCAAGTTATGTAAGTGATAAATTACCTCGAATTCTGAATTGGACCTTTCGGGGTAATGCGCTGCACAAATGTCTGTGAGATAAATGAAACCATGTTTGGTTTTCAATTCACCAACAAGCGACAACAATTGACCGCCATCGATATACACATTGAGCATACCGTAGGCATCCACTTGGGATTCTGAAGTGCCTCCCAAATGTGTATCGATGATGTTTTTTAATATTTCGTTGTTCATCGCCTTATTTTTCTGCAGATTCGATGTTGTAACTCTCTAGCATTTTTTGGTATTCATCACTATCGCGACGACGCAAACTTTCATTTTTTGCCAATTCCTGAATTTTCATCAATCCTTCGATGATTTGTTCTGGTCGTGGCGGACATCCAGGCACATAAACATCTACAGGAATTACCTTATCGATGCCTTGAAGCACGCTGTATGTATCAAAAATACCTCCTGAACATGCGCAAGCACCAACAGACAAAACCCACTTGGGTTCTGCCATTTGATCATACACTTGCTTTAGCACGGGGGCCATTTTTTTGGATATTGTGCCCATCACCATGAGCAAATCGGTTTGACGAGGTGTAAAGGCCAATCGTTCTGAACCAAATCGAGCCAAATCATAATTTGCACCCATGGTAGCCATGAATTCAATACCGCAGCAAGAAGTTGCAAACGGCAATGGCCAAATGGAATTGGAACGGGCCAATCCTATCACTTTATCCAATGAAGTTGCGAAGAAACCTTGTCCTTCAACACCTTCCGGAGTTTCAACTGTTTTTACCATTTTTTGATTTATTTTTCCCATTCAAGGGCACCGCGTTTCCAAACATAAATGAATCCCATTAGGAAGAAGCCCACGAAAGCCACTACAGCTCCAAAGCCTTCCCAACCCATTTCTTTAAAATTGACTGCGTAGGGATAGAAGAAGATGACTTCTACATCGAACAAAACAAACAAAATCGCAGAAAGAAAATACTTCACTGAAACGGGAAAACGCGCGTTTCCTTGATTTTCGATACCGCACTCAAAGTTGTCTTCTCTTTTCGCCGTTTTACGATTGGGCCCGAGTAAATGGGAAATCCCAAGGGTTAATACAACGAATCCCACTGCTACACCAATTTGTATCAGAATGGGAAGGTAATCGTTTGGTGTATTCATCTCTTTTGCAAATCTAATACAAGCGAATGAGGGTTTTGTTCTTTTTAGACCGAAAAATTCTCTTTTTTTAAACCTTTCAGTTCCTATTTTTGTTGAAAACTCATTATGAACAAAAAATACTTTCAATTGACCATCTTTTCTTTGGTGGTCATTGCGTTCGGAACAAGCCTATTATCCAATTCTAGCGGCCCAGGTGGTGATAGAACGGGTGCGCCCGGATCTTCCGGAAATTGCTCTTCATGTCATGGCGGAACCGCCAACAATGGTGGAGACCTCGTAATAACAGCAGTAGACGCTAGCTCAGCGAAAGTTGTAACCTCTTTCGAAGCAGGTAAAAAATACACCATTGGCATAAAAATGGGTGGCACTTCATTGCGCAAAGGATTCAATGCTACGGTATTGGATGTTTCTAACAAATTCGTGGGAAGCGTGAGCAACGTGAGCGCTGGTGCCACTTCCTATACGTCTGGTACTCGCACCATCGTTGGCCATAACACGCCAGGATTGGGCGTTTGGTATTTCGATTGGACAGCCCCAACCACCGGCTTAACCGATGTTACCGTTCATGCTTCAGGTGTAGTTTCAAACTCAAACAACAATGATAATGGCGATCAAGTCATCAAATCAAGCCTCACACTCACCGCGGCAACCTCTTCAAACAAGTCATTGTCTGTCAACAATTTGAACATATACCCCAACCCGGCCCAAGTTTCAATAAATTTAACCCAGAAACTTAAATCTATCGTTGTTTTCTCAGCCAACGGCGATGTGGTATTCCAAGGCCGCGAAGTAGAAAAAATTGATATCCGAAATTGGGCTTCAGGATTGTACTTCGTACAAGGATTTATGGAAAGTAACCAACCCTATAAAGGACAATTCATTAAACAATAATTACTGAGAGATTCTCAGCGATTACCCTTTAAATATTGATTCAACGCCCGGTGAAATCGCTGGGCGTTTTTGTTGTGCTCATCTAAGGTTATTGCAAAATCATGCTTCGGCGAAAGATCTGATTTCGCACAGAAATAGATGTAAGGATAGGTAGCACCGTACAAACAGGAATCAATCGCGGCAATACTCGGAATACACAATGGGCCAATGGGCAAACCAGTATTCAAATAGGTATTATATGGAGATTCTATTTTTGTATCTCGGTTGAGCACCCTACCCGCTTTTCCTCTTGCAAAAACAACCGTTGGATCGGCTTGTAACAACATGCCCTTCTTTAGGCGATTTTTATAAGTAGCCGCAATTTTACCGTATTCAGGTATATGATTGCTTTCTTTTGTCACGATAGACGCCAAATTCACGATATCGGCGGGCGTAAGTCCAATTTGAGTTGCGGCAAGCATCCGCTCTTTTGTCCAAAAATCATGTGCCGAAACCGACATCTTTTCCATGAATTTATTTATCGTTGTTTTGCGTTTAAACAAATATGAATTGGGCACAAACAATACTTGCCAATTCAATGGATGTAGCTGATCTTGACAAAATGTCAATTCATTCCAATGGAGATAGTTTTTCTCATTTTGTAGAAAAATCTTTAGGGATCCTTTTTCCCATTTGAATTTTTCACACATTTTCGCATCCAAAGCATCCAAATCCCAATGGCTTCGTATCACAATCACCTGCTGTTCATTTTGATATCGAACCAATAAGCGAATCAAATTCCAGAAACTTGTTTTGGGTTGAACAACCAAAGACGTCCCACCGGCAACATTCAACTTTAACCCTTGCCATTGAGCGATGGTTGAAATATTGGGCCATGTTTTTATCCCAACAGATTCCTCCACCAATCGATCCAAATCATGGTTTGAAATGGGTGTTTGAAAAGCAATGGGTTGATTGGTGGTATTGCTGGAATACCATGTTTGAGTGGCAAATACCCAAATTATTGCGGAACAAATCATCACGCAAACAGTGATCAAAATCAACTTCAAACTCATCGAAATACAAAAATGCATCATTTTTATCGGAACTATTGAATTTTCAGACCTTCTATTCCTTTGGAAAGAGGAAAAAAGATTAGGTTTGCGATGTGAAAATCCTTTTGATTGGATATGGAAAAATGGGCCAAATCATTGAGAAATTGGCTTTAGAAAAAGGGCATACAATTGTAGGTAAATACGATTCTAAAAATCCTTTTAACAAAGAAAATTATGTAGATGCCGATGTGGCTATCGAATTCAGTCATCCCGAATTGGCGATGAACCACATAAAAACAGCAATTGAATTGAAATTGCCAATGGTTGTTGGCACAACAGGTTGGTACAACGAATTTGAAGCAATGTCAAACCTTTGCATTCAGAATAATTCTGCCATATTTACGGCTACAAATTTTAGTTTGGGTGTGAATTTGTTTTTTGAAATGGCGAAGCGATTCACCCGATTATTAAATCATTACGACTATCAGGCATCGATCAATGAAATACATCATTTACAAAAAAAGGACGCGCCCAGCGGCACGGCCATTACGTTGGCTGAACATGTGATTGCCAATTCTGAAAAATACAACAATTGGACATTGGACGAAACCAACCTCATGGATCAAACCATACATGCTGAATCTCTATCCATTACTGCCCAAAGATTGCCCGATGTACCTGGAACTCATACCCTAAAATTCGAAAACAAAATCGATATCATCCGATTGGAACATGAAGCCAAAAACCGCATTGGCTTCGCCGCGGGCGCTCTATTGGCCAGTGAATGGATCATCGGAAAAACTGGCGTGTTTGGAATGTCTGACTTGCTTAACTTTGAAAACTGATATAATTTATGGAAAGCTTTAATTCCGACCTATTCCTCATTTTGTGGATCATTGCATTTTCACTGACCCGATTGGGTTTATCCAAAATGTTCAAAGCCGCTGGTGAGAATCCGATATTGGCTTGGATACCGATATTGAGTTGGTGGTATTGGGTAAAAATTGTTGGTCGGCCCAAATGGTACATGGTGGGTATGGTGATACCTGGTGTGAACATCCTTTTCAGTTTTAATATCACGCTCGACATACTTCGTTCATTTGGTAAAAACGGATACTGGGAGCAGTTGCTCGGTACGGTTTTCAGTTTCATATACTTCCCCATTTTGGCATTCAAATCACTCAAGTTTTATGGTCCTGCCGGAAATCGTGAGTGGAAAGAGGCGAATGTTCCCAAGCACGATGGCATGCGTGAATGGGGCGATGCGATTTTATTTGCTGCCTATGTAGCTGGTGGAATGCGCGCTTTATATTTCGATTTGTATCAAATTCCTACCCCATCCATGGAATCCAATTTGATGGTTGGTGATTATTTGGTGGTGAGTCGCGCCAAAATTGGCATGCGAATTCCCATGACACCCATTACAGTTCCCGTATTGGCACCCAAGCAAATCATGGGCTTCAAGGCATATACCGATTTGGTCGAGTTGCCTTACATGAGGTTGCCCGGTTGGTATACGATCAAGAACAACGATATCATTGTCTTTAACTGGCCCACCGATGACGATGCCAATGCCGATGGTGTATCTGATTATCAAGAAACAAGCAATGGTGGCATTGAATTGAAGTTACCTGCCGACAAAAAAGACAATTATGTGAAGCGATGTGTGGGTATTCCCGGCGATAGAATTAAACTCATAGGCGGTCAGATTTATATCAATGGCAAACCATTGCCTCGGGTTGGAAAACAGCAAAAGAGATACCTGGCATTGATGAAAACCCCCATTACGGAAGACTTTTTGGAACAAAACGATCTGGGTGATTTCAATTTTCCACCCAATGCACAACTGATACAAGAAGCTGCGCAAAAGACTGGAAAGTACATCATCCCCTATCATCTTTATACCTGGCCAGAGAATTTCGATAAACTCAAAAATCACCCTGAAGTTTTGAGTATTTTCCCAGATACATTGGATGAAGGTTTCCAAAGGATCATGTTCCCAGGCAACGTGCGATATCAAGGAAATTTACTAGACAATCATGCAGATACATCTATTTATGATTTTCCGCACGACAAATGGAATCTGAACAACTACGGAGAGGTTTATTTACCAAAACGTGGTGAAACAGTGGTTTTGACACCGGCAAATTGGGACTTTTTGAAATTGGCAATCAACAAGTATGAACATGCCAATATTGAATTCAAGTCAGGCAAATTTTATGGCGAAGGCGGAAAAGAGATCAAATCCTATCAATTTAAAATGGGATATTATTGGATGATGGGTGACAATCGATACAACAGTTTAGACTCAAGATATTGGGGCTATGTACCTGAAGACCACATTGTTGGAAAGCCATTATTCACATTCTTTAGCTTGAGAAAGGTGATGGCCATCGACCCTGAAACAAATCAACCTGTAACCACCAACGGAAACATGGAATACAAGGTTAAAGGGATTCGTTGGAGTAAGATTTTGAGTTGGATCGAGTAATTTTAATTTTTCACCCATTCATCTACTAGCACAATTAGAACAATTGTGTTTCTTCGAACCAATTCCATTTCCATCCCAGTGAAAAGTAGTACTCACTGCTTTTGTTTACATTGGATTGCGTTCTGTATTGGGCATTTAGCGTAAACCACATGTTGGGCATAACCTCGTAAAGCAACTGTGTTTTGGTGTTTAAAATTCTTCCCAATTCACCTTGCTGCATGTACACATTTTCATCCCTCACTCGAGAATTATAACTTCTTAAAATATTTCCGCCATAATTGGGTCCATTTACGTAGGGATCAAACCCCTTGATGGCGATCATGGTGGTATGTATCAATACAAAACCTGTAACATGCTTCGGTTTTAACACCACTCGCACGATTCCTTCCCTAAAATTACTTCCCAAAGGATGCGCCAAAGCTTGATTATAGTGGTTGTAACTCGTGTATTTATCCCAATGTGAATACGTATAAGGTCTTACAGAATTCAACTCTATTTGCATGATAAAATCTCCGTATTCCGGTAAATTTGGTTGAAAATAGCAGCCCAACTGATACGCTTGTTTGTTAGACCAGTGATTTCCTTGAATGACTTTTTTTACGTTCAATTCATCGATCAACAATTGACCGTAAAAGGTGAAAGCCTTCTTTTTCCAACGCGCATCAAATGCAATCAAAGCGTTATCGCCAGACCCCAAATCTCTTTCTATGGAACGATAAAAAATGATTGGATTGAGATAATTCAGATCCATGCCACCACCACTTCTGTGATGAATGATCATTTCATTGAATCCCAATTCAAAACCAGTTTTCCCAAATTCTAAAGCACCCCTGTGGGCAGCCAAATACTTTTTCTCATTGATTTGACTTCCTGAAAAGAAACCTTCGCCTGTGGTTAACTCCCTAAATATGTTCTGATAAGTGAAAGGCCCGATTTTGGAGTTCAGCCTCAAATAAGCCGAAGCTGGTGAGAAATTACTCAAAATCAAACTCCTGTAACCATATCCCACGAATTGATTGTCGTGACCAAAACTCATCAATACATAATTGTTATCGCTCGCAGTATTCACAAGGTTGGTGTGCACGCTGCTTCGGGCCGACAAATAATCGCCCAAGTTCCAGCCATTCTTTGTCCAAAATCCAACACCCGGAATTACGCCAAATGAATCCATGGTATTTTGGGTGTATTCTCTTGCGATTACTTGATTTTCATACACTTGAGTTGTAAATGCAACACGCCCTCCTATTTTACCTATCACTTCTGCGCCACGTCCGTTGTTCAGTAATTGTCTACCAAATTGTTTTGGTGGACCCGACTCAAAATCTACTATCGGATTGATCACAAAATAATTTTCACTGGGATTGGCTGAGTCTCGATATGAATAGAACCAGCTGGGACTAGCCCAAAGTGAATTTTTACCTAGATTTTTAACCCATGATTTGGCACCGATACCGGCTCTGATACGGCCATTGTATTCTGGGTGATTGTAATAGAAATACTGACTGGCTTTGTTGTGTCTCAAACCGGGCAATAAAGCCAACTGTCGCGTTTCTGTGGTGTAATCTAGGGTTTGGGTTACCAAGTTCAATAATTCTCTGGTTTGCGGATAAAATCGAAAACCATTGATCGCGTCTTTGTTGCTCATCAACAAATAGGACTCTTGGATTGATC
>JAIYBO010000074.1 GCA_027488495.1 Bacteroidota bacterium
CCAACAAAGACGAGGTACTGCCCAACGCCCTGAGAAAACAACTCGATATCGCCAACTTCAAAGACAAACCCATCGGCTCACAACCCTCCGTCATCATCCCCGCCAATGGCACCTTCAAAACCTGGCGATACCAAGCCGTGAATGTGCACGATTTCGCCTGGACGGCCGATCCCACCTACCGCATCGGTGAAACCACCTGGAACGGCGTGCAATGCGTAGCCATCGCCCAAGAAAACAACGCCGCCGGATGGCAACAAACCGCCGCATTCACCGCCAAAGTCATCGCCACCTATAGCCGTGATTTTGGCATGTATAACTACCCCAAAATTGTTTGCGCAGATGCCGCCGATGGCATGGAATACCCCATGATCACCCTCGATGGCGGGTATTACCCTAGCCACCAAAGTCTCATTGCACACGAAGTGGGGCACAACTGGTTCTTCGGTATGGTGGGGTCCAACGAAACCTATCGCGCCGCACTCGATGAAGGATTCACCCAATTCCTCACCGCTTGGTGCATGCGAAAACTCACCCGCGAATCCCAACCCGAACTCAAACGCGCCTTCGCCGGATACATGGAAGATGCCATAGACGGAACCGATGAGATCCTCGAAACCCACTCCAACGATTTTCATTCGGCGACCGGACATGGTGGCGGCTACAAACACGTGTACTACAAAACCGCGTCGATGCTCTACAACCTCCAATACTACCTGGGCGATTCCGTGTTCCTGCAAGCCATGAAAAACTACGTGGAACAATGGAAATTCTGTCACCCCTACATCGAAGACTTCCGCAATTCAATGATCCAAAGTGCACAAACCGATCTCAACACCTTCTTCGATCAGTGGTTTCAGACCAACAAATCCGCCGACTATAGCATCAAACGCATCACCCCGCTCAGGCCCGCAAACTACTACCGCGTTACCCTCGAACGCCGCGGTAAAATGGTGATGCCCGTAGATTTGGATTTCCTGATTCGGCCCCAATCACCCGCCAGTAAGAACAAAAAAGCCATCGCCGCCAGTGATGTATTCTACTCCATCACCATTCCCGTAACCCAATACCAAAAACCCGGTCGATACAACCTAAAACCCTGGATTGGGTGGGACAAACTACGACCTACCTACACCTTCGACATCGAAATGCCCGTGGCCGGTGAACTCAAACAAGTGTGGCTCGATCGCAGTGGCCGACTGGCCGATATCTATCGCGTAAACAACGTCTGGAAAAAACGCAACGAATGGCAACTCGACCTCGGCAACGGCGAAAACACCAACTACTTGGGCGTTTACCAATGGCTCATCCGACCCGATTTGCGTTTCAACGGCGCTTCAGGCTTCATGCCCGGCCTACAACTTTCTGGTCAATACGCGGGCAGAAAACGCCAATTTCACCTCGGCCTGTGGTCGCTCCCCGGTATCCAGGCCCAACAAACATCGCCTGCCCAAAACGTGAATTACCACATCTCCTTCAAACACCAAACCCGCGGCGGTGGCACGTATTACTACGAATCGTTCCTATACAATGAAATCAATACCCACCAAATGGGTTGGAGCCAACGATTGGGCAAAACCCTATACGGCCTCTATGGCAAATCCACGCAACGATATCATCGCTTACTTCGACCATTAGACCATCCCCTCTACAACCCTTGGATCAACGCCCCCAGCGGAGACCTGTATTTCCCGCAATACACCGCCCTCAATGGCTTCCTACCCACCGCCAACCGATGGTCCTATATCCAAAACATCAACCTCAACCTCTTCATTGCCCAAAACTATAGCGGATGGGGTAAATCGGGTTCGATGCGATTCGATGTTCGATTGCCATCGCCCTGGTCAAAATCTCAATACGGGTTTGTTCAACTCGAATGGAAACACTATCAACCCTTGGGAAAAACCACCTTGCGTCTCCGCTCATTGGCCTACTACGGCGGTGGAAACAATCCCACTCCCGAAGCCGCCCTATACATCCATGGCGCCAACCCAGAAGAGAGTTTCAATCATTCCCTATACCGAGATTTCGGGATGATCAATTACGCACAACCCAGCGCCCTCAGTAGCCCAACACCCCCACAGCACCTGCTCGTGAATGGTGGCCTCAACCTTCGTGGGTTCGGACAGTATGCGGCACCAAAAACCGTAAAAACCGCCGATGGCAGCGATACAACCCTCGCTTTTTTCAGGGGCAACCAAGGACTGGCCATCAACAGCGCCATCGACCTCACACCGTTTTTTCGCTGGGTACCCAAACTCAAAATGATTGGCATCAACCCCTACCTGTTTGGCGATGCCGGCATCATCGGTCAGCCCCTCACAAGCAAAAACAACAGCGGCAACACCATTACCAAAAATGTGTACAGCCACCTCCTCGCCGATGCAGGAATTGGTGCTAGCATCAACCTCAAAAACTGGGGCAAACTCACAAAAAATCGCGCACTCACCGCCGCCAAACCACTCAATTTTCGCGTCGATTTCCCAGTTTGGGTAAGCGCCGTTCAAGAAAATGATTCCCACCTCAAATTACGCGTTCGCTTCAGTGTGGGCGCCGATTTCTGATCAGAAAATCCCAAAAAGAAATCAAAAGCCAAGCAGCCCAGAATTGATTTAACTTTGCCACGTGGACATACTTTGGAGTCATATCACCCAACACAGCGGACAACCCCAACAGATTTTGGGGGTCTACCACAACGACATTGTTCACTATCTCTCTGTAAACGCCCAAAATCAACCACTCAGCTACGAGATCATCAAACACCCCACCCAACTCAAAAATGGCGTAACATGGGTGGATCTCCACAGCAACATCCAATGGGTTCCGTCGGCATTCGCTCAATCCGATATCCCTGGTATGCCACAACCCAAAATCCGTAAAATCAACGCCCAACAATCCCTGGCATTTCAATACCAACCGCAAAAACAAAATTTGTTGGCCACCGATGCACCCGCCATGCACATCGCAGAAGGATTGTACACCATCGCACAAACCTACGCCTCACACAAAGAATACATGAGCGTGATTTGGTTTCACGATCAAACCGCCATCGTTTTCGCCTTCCACAACAATCAACTGGTATTCGCCAACAAATTCAATAGTTCCAACACCCAAGAACACCTCTATTTCGCGCTATTGCCCTTTCACCAAAAGAAACTCACACCGGCCCAATTGGGTCTCATTGTTCTGTGTGATGCAAATCAACACCAAAATACCTCACAACTCTTTCACAAATTCATCCCACATGCCGAAATCCAATCGCCAAGCATGCCCTGGATCGTAAATGCCCCCGCACCCCTGCAACACATTGTCTCCCCCCTGATAAAAATGATATCATGCGCGTCACCGGTGGAAGCCTAAAAGGCCGCATAATTCCCTCAAATTTTGCCAACCACGTGCGTCCCTCAACAGACCGCGTGCGGGAATCCCTGTTCAATTCCCTCGACCACCAAAAAGGCATCGCCGATGCACATGTGCTCGACCTTTTCTCCGGCTCTGGCATCATCGCCCTGGAGTTCCTTACCCGAGAAGCACAAAGCGTGTTTAGCATCGACCTAGATAAAAAGAACATCGCCAACCAAAAGCACATCGCCCAAACCTGGAACCTGCCCCAATGGCACATCGCCACCGGCAACGCCCTCACACCCACACAAACCCTCGTCAAAAACCACCTGCAAGCACCCGATCAATTCGATATCATTTTTGCAGATCCACCGTATGCGATGCCCGACATCCAAGGGCTCCACGGTTTACTATACCCCCTTTTGCTACCCGGCGGTTGGCTCATCATTGAACACAAACCACAACTCGTCTTCGCCGAACAAGAATTCTTAAAAAAAGAATACGGAAGTACCACAATGACTATCTTCGCTAAACCATGAGAAACATCGCCGTTTTCCCCGGAACTTTCGATCCCATTACCGTGGGCCATGTAGACATTGTCAATCGCGCCAGTTCAATGTTCGATGAAATCATCATCGCCATTGGCGTAAACACCAAAAAAACCACCCTTTTTGATCTCGAAAAACGAAAAGAATGGGTAAAAATCGCCTTCGTCAACAACCCCAAAGTGCGCGTTGAAGCCTATGAAGGACTTACCGTAGACTTTTGTAAAACCGTAAACGCCACCTTCCTGCTGCGCGGTCTAAGAAACGGCACCGATTTCGACTATGAATCACACATCGCACAGCTGAACAAAGCCCTGTGGAACAACATAGAAACCATTTTTATCATGTGTAACCCAGAACTCAGCTACATCAGTAGCACCCTGGTGCGCGACCTCATCATCCACAAAGCCGATTACCAACGCTATTTACCCGTTGGTGTCACGCCGTAAAGCCAAACATCTGCGGATTACATCGTGCACACTCTGGTATGAATTGAACTCAGCCGAATCAAACCAATCCAAATTCGCAAACTTCACCTCAGAGATCCCCTCTTCCATCTGCGGTTTCAAGGTGCCCTTTCCGGTACTATTCATCAAATACCAATGCGTTTCTTTCAATAACAAAATGTCATCCTCGTAATACACGTGGTACGTCTCCCCCACCTTCTCGCTGATATTGATCATATTGATCCCCGTTTCCTCCATCACCTCCCTCAACGCCGCAGCCATCTGGTCCTCGTGACGCTCAATTTTGCCCTTGGGCAAATCCCACAAACCATTGCGCTTAATCGTTAACAACTGATCCTCCTTGTTAAATACCAAACCCCCAGCAGCCTGAATCACCGTAAAGTCTTCCATGAACTCCTTGATCGTAGCCTTGGGATCCGGACAAATGAGCCCAAAATGCAATGGCTTTCCGTTGTTTTGTGAAGACAGCAAAATTTTAAAACTCTTCTGCAATTCGTCGTCACCAATAAAATACATGTTACTCAACCCACGTAAAGCTTCTGGAGAATCTGCGATTACCAAAGCACCGTCGTTGAAATAGATTTTATAACTTTGCGCTTCCATGTCCAATCAAGCCGCAAAATTAGCAAAATTTCTCCTAGAAATAAAGGCAGTAAAACTAAGTCCTTCACAACCATTCACTTGGACTTCTGGGATTCTTTCCCCGATCTACTGTGACAACAGAATGGTGCTTTCTTACCCCGAAGTACGCACTTTCGTGGCCGAAGAACTCGCCCAACTGATCCAATCCCAGTTCCCCAATGCCAACCGCATCGCAGGAATCGCCACCGCCGGCATCGCCCATGGTGCTTTGGCAGCCGACAAACTCAATATGCCCTACTGCTACGTTCGACCTGAGCCCAAAAAACACGGACTCAAGAACCAGGTAGAAGGTGAAATGAACCCCGGCGATGAAATCGTGCTCGTGGAAGACCTCATTTCCACCGGAAAAAGCAGCTTCCAAGCCGTAGAAGGTGTTCAAAATGCAGGTGCCACCGTGATTGGTGTTGTAGCCCTATTTACCTATGGATTTGCCAATGCCATGGAAAAGTTTGTGGAGGCCGGAATCCCCGTTTATACCCTCACCAACCTGCCAACCCTCACGCAAGTAGCCGCAGAACACGGTTTCATCGAGCCCAATCAACTCGAAACCATTGAGCGATTCGCCCAAAATCCGAGCGCTTGGGGCGATACCCTCTAACCCCGATACGCTCTCTCCTCCCTTTTAACCCAACAGCGCTCTCACCGCGCCCACTTCGGTTA
>JAIYBO010000111.1 GCA_027488495.1 Bacteroidota bacterium
AAATTATAGATGGTATCTACAAAATTGTTTTTTACGTAAATATTTGATGATGAAGAATAACCCGCACACACAGTAGATGGAACGGTATAGTCGGTTTTAGAGGCTTCTGCATCCATATAATTCTCAACAGCACCACGATCGCTAGCTGTGGTATTTCTAACTGCATACTTCGCATCCAATTTATTGTTAACCACGGTTGGTACGTTGTTCTGAGTTTCGAAGCTGTTTGAACGGAAATCACTGGTAGAAACATTTACCCATGCTGGATTATCGGAGCGATTGTTGGGACCCGCCTTCACGTCGCCCTTCCAACTACCATAATCTGAATACCCATTTGTGGCCATACACCAGTAGGTATTTGGCACATTGATATAAAATGTATTTCTATCAACTTCTTTCAAATTTGCCGCATTGGTGTTGTACAAATACGCGCCATACACATAGTAGGGAGATTTGAAATCACCGATATTACCCACAAAATTCACTGTAGAATAAGCTTCCTGCATCAAATATCCATAGGCAAAGTGTGAACCATAAGAGGCATCGTAATGCATAGTATTTTGGTAAATATTGGAGGTATATCCTGAGTTACCATTGTAAGTGTAAATATTGTAGTTGCTGTAATAGCCAGTATTGTTTGCCATCAAATTGGAATTGAACTCCATGTTGTACAAATAATACAAATAGAAACAATACAAATACCCTTGGTTTTTGCTGTAGCTAGTACCGGTATTGTTATTTGTGATTTTGTTGCGATTGATTTTCCAGCTGGCATAATAATAAATCTGTGCACCGTAGAAATAGTAGTTTGCCCAGTTGTCCTGAATCACATTGTCTTCAAACAAATTCCAAGTCCTGTAGGAATTGTATATATAATACAAATAAAACGTGTAGGCATAACCGCTACCCGTTTCACCCATGTAACAGTTCTTTACAGTATTGCCTGTGATGTTGTAATCTGATCCATAATTGATGTAAAATGGATAAGTACTATAACCACTGCTGTAGGTTTTCAAATTGTCTACGGTATTGCCTGTTAAATCAACTACATAGTTGTAATTCATGTAAAAGTTATACGCGTAGTAATAAACCATGATGTTCTTCTGGGTATTCTTATCTACCACAAAAGGATAAGTTGTGTTGCCGTAGTTGTAGTAAGCATAAACACCATACCAATAAGCAATGTAGTTTGTGGTTGAACTGCTACTCGCGCCTTTGTATGGCAAATCATGGATATTCGTTCCACGGATGATGGTTGAACGATTTTTACCATAAGTATAAATGCTGTATATTCCATAAGGGCTGGTAGACACAGTTGAGCTACTTGTAGCATTGTCCCTACTAATGTCATTGTCGATAAATTGGTTACCATTGGTGTAGTAATTAATGATACCATAATAGTAGAAATTCTGAATTTTGTTATTTGTTATTGTATTGTCATCACCCGCGGAGGAATAGGTAGAAGTATTACCCATACATACAACGCCATAGAACGGACCTGCAGAGTTGGTGGCCAATGTTCTCATTGTATTGTTCGACACGGTATTCCCAATACCATTGGTAGAACTGGTTGCGGATGTTACACTTGTGTTTGCATAACTAAAAGCCAAATAGTAAGTACCTGTAGTTGCAGATGCCAAAGCGCTAAATTCCAATGTACAATTGTCAATTTTGTTATAATTGGACCCATTGGTTATGCGAACCAATCCTGCATAAGCAGCGGTAGAACTATTCCTTACAATGGCATTTTTGATGGTCACATAATCAGCGCCATTAAATGCAATGGCCTCATAAGAACCGCTGTAAGTGTAGAGCTTACCTCCACCATCAATCGTGATGGTATTTGTAGACGAAGCGCCCGAAATCGGACCGAAAACAGGTTGCGACGAACTAGTAACGTCCGTTTGCACAGTAACAGTCACCGCGCCCGTAACACCACCAGAAGTCAATTTCGCCGCCAAATCGTACCAGTTGTTAAAATTGGTTCCACTGGTCGCAGAACCAGAATTGATCGTGTAAGATCCGCTCAACTGAGCATTGGCGACCCCGGCCAAACACAGGAGCATCAATAACAACTTCTGTTTCAAGAAGGTTACTGATTTTGTGATTTTGTAGTATGTATTCATATGGTTTTTTTGGTTTAAATCTTAACACATACTTTAGTATTTCATCATACTATCAGTACAGTGCATTTGCAATATCTACAGAATGTTTAAGGTTGAAATTTCTCTTTGGATAAATGTCATTTCAGTGACCCAACAGAAAAAAATCCATCACAAGAAATGACAACAAACATTTACCTACTAACAATAATGTAAACCCATATCAATTTTCAATAGCACTATGATGAAGCAAAAAACAGATAACTGTTGAAGGAACATCGGCGGATCTTCAATCTACACTCAAAGAATTCTTCATCGTTCTTATACGATTTCTCTTCAAAACAATTACTCAATTTTGAAATGCCGTTGCCTGACCAAACAACCCAATCAAACAAAAAGAGGGCGACCAATGGTCGCCCTCTTTTTTATCCCATCAGATCAAATCTGAGTTGAAATTACATGAATCAATTCATTACTTCTGAACCGTAACTTTCTTAGTCACTTGCTTGCTACCTGAAGTTACTTGTACCAAGTACACTCCGTTGCTCAAGCCATCGGTGTTCAAGCTCATCACTCCTTCGTTTGCAACTGTTCTGCTGCTCACCATCTTGCCCTCAATGCTCAACACATTCACTGTGATGTTTGCGCCAAAGGTTTCTGATGTAGCCACTTTGATGTCTCCTGCAGTTGGGTTGGGA
>JAIYBO010000158.1 GCA_027488495.1 Bacteroidota bacterium
CAGTGAAATTTTGCACATAACAAAAGTAAGGTTTTCTTAAGATTGGGGTGTTGTTGTTGTCTTATTGGGTTTGTTGGCGTTAGTAGTAGGTGGTTTGGTGATTCTTTACGCATTTTTTAAGTGGTTATTTTATATTTAGACTTCCCTTAATTTATTCAGGTGAATCGGCTTTAAATTCGAGGGCTGTTGATTCACCGCGCATTGCATCGGAGGGGTTCCCCGGTGTGGGGGTGGTGCAGCGCATCGAACCATGGCACATGTAAATCATATTAGACTTTCCGAATTAAGTCATAGGATCAATCATGTCATTGAAAACGCCTTCAATGCAACCACTTTTTGGGTTGTTGCCGATGTTACCAATCACACATTTCGGGCGCCAAAGAATTATCACAACTTTGAACTGGTAGAGAAGGATCCCCATTCAAACAACATCATCGCCAAGATATCTGGGAAGGCCTGGGGTGCAGGGGCGAGCAGAATTGGGCATTTCGAGCAAGTTACGGGACAAAAATTCACCAATAACATCCAAGTGTTGCTGCAGGTGAAAGTTACGTTTCACAGCGTGTTTGGCCTGTCGTTGGAAGTGCTGGAGATTGATGCGAATTTCACGCTGGGGATGCTGGAGCAACAGCGGCTATCCACCCTGCAAAAGCTGGTTGCGGAGAACGATTTCATTCAGAAAATTGGCGATCGATTTGTCACCAAAAACAATCAGTTGCCTTTGCCCATGGTGATTCAGCGGATTGCGGTGATATCCTCCAAAACGTCGGCCGGAGGGGAAGATTTCAATCATACTTTGCAAAACAATCCGCATGGGTATGCATTCTTCGTGGATGAATATCACTCGGTGGTTCAGGGCGAAAACAATGCGGATCAACTGCTGCAGAAGCTCATTGAGGTGTATCAATCCAATGTTCCTTACGATGCGGTGGTTATTACGCGGGGTGGGGGTGCACAAACGGATTTCTTGATTTTCGATAATTATCAAATTGGCAGGGCGGTGGCGAAATTTCCCATACCCATTATTACGGGGATTGGGCATCAGAAGAATGAGACCATCACCGATTTAATGGCCCATACGCAAACCAAAACGCCAACCAAAGCGGCGGAGTTTATTGTGGCGCACAACAAGCGATTCGAAGATGGCATCGTATCGCTACAAAAAACCATTTTGATTAAGTCGCAGCAGCTTCTCTCATCGCATGTTCAGGCGTTGATGAATGTGTCGTCGCAGATCCTGTCGAAGCCCAAAATCACCCTGTACAATCGGATCAAGGACATTGAAAGCAAAATCGACAATCTGGGCACGTTTACGGCGATGTATCTCAAAAACCAGCACAGCAATTTGGGGCATTTTGTATCGATGCTCAAGGTGATGGCACCGGAAAACATCCTCAAGAAGGGTTTTGCGATTGTGAAGGTGAATCAAAAGATTGCGAGTAATCCCGGTGATATTGGGGTTGGGGAAGACATTGAGGTGATTCTTGCGGATACTCAAATTACAGCAACGGTAAAAAATAAAACGAAATACGATGGAACAGACCATGACTTATGAAGAAGCATTTGGAGAATTGGCATTGATCGCCAAGGACATTGAAAGCGAGAATGTATCGATCGATGTGTTGGCAGAAAAAGTGAAGCGCGCATCGGAATTGATCACCTTTTGTCAGACCAAATTGAGGTCCACCGAATCAGAGGTGAACAACATCATTGCCCAGATGCGAGATGATCAATCTTAATTCCCGTCGAACTTGTACATAGAATCGGTGGCGGTTTTGCCCAGTTTATTGCTTACGGCCAAGGCCCACAAAACCAATTCTCTGCAGAAATCTTTGTCTGAATCGCTCAGTTGGGGGGCGTTCTTTTCTATGAGGTCGTTCAGGGGCTTGATGGTTTTGAGGGTGCTCAAAAATACCTCGTCGGTATCGGTATAATTCAGCTCCATGTAGTTCTTTTCAAACCAGTGAATCACGTCGCTGTAAGGGGTTTTGGTACCGGCCTTTTCCAATTTGGGGATGCGGGGGAATAGCTGATTGAATTGCACCAAAACGGCGGCATCGATCAACATTTTTGCAACCTCATCGGCGCCTTCTTGTTCGCCTTCGTACACGAGCTCAATTTTGCCTGTGATGGAGGGGATGATCGACATAAAATCAACCAATCGGATGGTGGTGCTTTGGGTTTGGGTTTCGATCATGCGGAGTTTGCCGGCGGCCATAAGGTTTTCCATGGCGCTGATCGATAAACGGGCACTCACGCCACTTTTTGCATCTACATATTCGCTGTCGCGGGCTACAAACGACACTTCTTCGAGCAGGTTTTTGGCCAGTTCAGGGATGTGGATTGCGGCCTTATCGCTTTGAGAAATTTTGGCTTCTTGCTCTGTGATGGCACGGGCTAGGGCGATGTTTTTGGGGTAATGCGTAAAAATTTGTGAGCCAATGCGGTCTTTCAATGGCGTTACGATGCTACCGCGGTTGGTGTAATCTTCGGGGTTGGCGGTGAAAACGAATTGGATATCGAGGGGCATGCGCAGCTGAAATCCGCGAATCTGGATATCGCCCTCTTGCAAAATGTTGAAGAGCGATACTTGGATGCGGGCTTGCAAATCGGGGAGTTCGTTCAGCACAAAAATGCAGCGGTTGGCGCGGGGAATCATGCCATAATGCAGCACACGCTCATCGGAATAAGGCAGTTTCAGGGTGGCGGCCTTGATGGGGTCGATGTCGCCAATCAAATCAGAAATATTCACATCGGGCGTGGCCAATTTCTCAAAAAATCGGGCTGAGCGGTGCACCCAAGCGATGGGGGTTTTATCGCCCAGTTCGGCCAGGGTGTCTTTGGCGAATTTGGAGATGGGCTCGAACGGACTGTCGTTGATTTCAGACCCTTTCACAATGGGCATATACTCATCGAGCAGGTCTACCATGCTGCGCGCGATGCGGGTTTTGGCTTGTCCGCGCAATCCCAGTAGGTTGATGTGGTGGCTGGCCAAGATGGCTTTTTTCAGCTGAGGAACCACGGTGTCTTCATAGCCCACGAGTCCTTCAAAAACGGGTTGTTTGGCTTGAATTCTGGCGATGAGGTTGTGTTGAATTTCTTCGTTTATGGTTTTGTGGGCATAGCCCGAGGCTTTCAATTCCTTGAATGTGGTTTCTGGTTTCATGGGTGATTAGATGCGTTTGATTCTATTTTTTTCGTAATCTTCAA
>JAIYBO010000142.1 GCA_027488495.1 Bacteroidota bacterium
GAACGATGTGCGATGGTCATTAAAACAACCGCAATCACCATCATCAATGCATGTTCCACAGCGAAAAATCTAACAGCCGCATTTTTCATCGCCTCGCCCATGCCCAAATTTTTGATTTGCTTCAATCCCCATTCTCCACCAAACCACTGAACCAAACCGATTAATAACATCACATGAGATGAAATCAACATGATCAATGTCTCTTTTCCATTTTTGCCTTTGAAAGCGTTCAACAAAGACCAAATCAACGTGATAACAATCACCCAACGCAGCAAATTGTGCAAATGAACCAAACCTGTATACATAATGTTATTTTTGAACGAATATAGAAAGAAAAGCGTTCCCCTGCCACCACTATCAAACTCGAAACGTGAAAAAAATATCCAACACCGCTCAAAACTTCCTACAAAGCATAAGCTATGCAGCCGATTTTCAACCATTATCGCTGCTGATGATTGCGCTATATGGATTGTGTAACCCAATAACGCTTTCTGCGCAACACTATCTTATTCCCACCCGGTTCAATCAATCGCCAACGCCGCCAGCACCAGATTATTGCAATTCCAATTATTGGAGCGCCCTGCCATTCATCAACGATCAGGCAGATCAATGTCCCAAAGGATATGTGCACAACCAAGACCAAGCCGAGGCCGATGTGTTTTTCATTCACCCCACAACGTACACCGAAAAACCAAAAACCATTTATGCTTGGAATCATGATCTTCGGGACGAAAAACTCAATACCGGCGTAGACAACAGTGCCACCCTCTTTCAAGCATCCGCCTTCAATTTGGCGGGAAAAGTATATGTACCCCGTTACCGACAAGCGCATTATTCCGTATTCTTAACCCAACACCTCTCAGATAAGCAAGCCGCACTTGATACCGCCTACGCCGATGTTTCTGCCGCCTTTGCCTACTACCTCAAACATTTCAACAACGGCCGACCTTTCATCATCGCATCGCACAGCCAAGGCACCATCCATGCCGCCCGAATCCTGAAAGAATTCGTCATCAACACCCCCCTCCAAGCACAATTGGTTGCCGCATACATCCCGGGAATGGCCGTCCCACAAGACTCCCTCATTGGCTTACCCCCTTGCACAAACGATACTGCCACCGGTTGCTTCGTGAGCTGGTGCACCTACGAAAGGGGCTATATCCCGCCCGATTATGAACTGGGTTTGGCCCGCGCCATCTGCGTGAACCCCATCAGCTGGCAACCCAACGAAACCTACATCCCGAAAAGTCATCACCAAGGCGCCGCCTTACGTCCGTTCGAATTGCCCTTGTACGAAATCTGCGACGCCCAAGTTCACGGCGGGATACTGTGGGTTACCAAGCCAAAGTTCCGCGGCTCATGGCTATGGAAAGACAAAAACTACCACATGGGCGATATCAATTTGTTCTATTTCGATATTCGCAACAATGCAGCAAAGCGGGTGCTAGCCCATTGGCACAAACACAAGGGTTGAGTGGGGTTTGGGGCGTTCGAACCGATTTAAACGTTTATAATCGACTTTAAACGTTTCTCCACGACAAACAATCACCTTACATAGTATTTTTGCAAAAACGACCACCATGAATTGGAAGAAAAGCCTCAAAATTGCCGGAATTTCGCTGTTTTCAGTACTGATTTTACTCCTTTTGTTGCCCTTCGCATTCAAAGGCAAGATTGTGGGTGCCATACAAAAGGCCGCCAATGAGAACCTCAATGCCACTGTGCATTTCGATAACGATGTCTCCATTGGTTTGATTCGCAACTTCCCCAACTTGAGCGTGGGCATCAACCACTTGCAAATCGTAGGTAAAGATTCCTTCGCCAATGATACCCTCATCGATGCGCCGCATTTGGGTTTGGTGATCGACATCGCCTCCATCCTCAACGGCAAAGAAACCATCATTAGAAAGGTGCAACTCACCGATGCCCGAGCCAAAATCATCTTCTTAAAGAGTGGGGCTGCCAATTTCGACATTGCCAAAGCCGATACCGGAAAAGTAGAACCCACACCATCCGATAGCAGCGCGCCGATGTCGCTCAAAATCAATGAACTCAACATCGAAAATACCCGCATCCATTACGTAGATCATTCCCTGGATTTTGAATTGATTACCAACGGCACCAACCTCAATTCCAGCGGGGATTTTGCCGATGCACTCTTTACCCTCGAAAATGAAATTGGCATCGATCAATTGACCATGAATTTTGGTGGCATGACCTTGCTTTCAAAGGCGAAAATCAAAGGCAATACCAACATCAACATGGACATGAACCAAATGAAATTTGGTTTTGCCGACAACGAATTCAAAATCAACGACTTACCCCTGAAAGCCAAAGGCTGGATAAAAATGGGCGAAACCGATATGGACATGGACATCGATGTGAGCACACCCAACAGCGATTTCAAATCGTTCTTGAGCGTGGTCCCCGGCTGCTACACCGAAAACTTTGCCGATGTAAAAACCAGCGGCACCATGGGATTGGTATTCACCATGAAAGGCATCATGAACGATTTGCGCATGCCCGCCACCCATGTGGAGCTCAAAATCAAAGACGCCGGATTCCAATACCCTGCGATGCCTGCCAATGCCAGCAACATCCAGTTGAATTTTCTGCTAGACAATACAGACGGCAACCCAGACAATACCCATGTTGTGATTGCGCCATTGAGTGCCAATTTGGGTGGCGACAAACTCGCGATTTCTCTCGATATGAAAACACCCGTGAGCAATCCATACGCCAATGGCCAAGTAGATGTAAACCTGCACCTAGATCGCTGGAAACAATTGATGCCACTAGAATCAGGCACCCAAGTTTCTGGGGAAGTGGATGCGCATTTCAATTTTAACGGACATTACAGTGCCATCGCCAAGGAACAATTCAACGACCTCAAGGCCGGCGGGGCTCTCCAACTGAAAAACATCGCATACACTTCAACCAGTACTTTGCCTCTGGCAATCCAAAATTTGGCGATGACCGTGAGTCCTAGCGATTTCGACCTCACCGTAGATCAATTGAAATACGGAAAATCTGCCATGGACATTCGTGGTAAACTGCAAAACATGCTGGGATATTACCTCAACGATGAAACCCTCAAAGGACAGTTGGTGATCAATAGCAAAAGCATCGATTTAAATGAATGGATGTCGGCGATGTCGGCAAGTGAAGCACCCGAAGCACCCGAAGCAAACCAAAGCGAAACATCTGATGGCAAAGGCACCGATGGCACCTCGGCGGCGGCAAATACAGCTGGCAACACCTCTGCCAGCGAATCGCCCCGCATCCCAGAAAATTTGGATTTGATGTTCAACATGAACGCCGGTCGGTTGATTTATGAAGACTACGACCTACAGCAAGCCACAGCAAAAGCCGAAATCAAAGATGGCATCCTCAATGTAAATCCTTTGGCAGCATCCATTTTTGGTGCGCGTGTGGAAATCGCATCGATGTCTTACACCAACCCCATCGGCGGGAAACCCACTGTAAAGGGGGGATTCAACATTTTGAATGTAAACCCAGCCAATTTGGCCACCACCCTTTCGCTGGTGAAAGAATATGCACCCATCGTGGGCAGAATCCAAGGTTTGGCGAACATCGAAACGCAAATGGGCATGCAGTTGAAACCCAATATGGACATGGATTTGGCTACACTCACCGCCGGCGGATTGTTCAATTTGTTCAGTGGCAACTTGGACGTTCCTTCATGGATGGGAGAAACCGCCAAACAGTTGCAATGGGGCGCCACAGATAAAATGTCGTTGAAACCCACCAAAGCGGGTTTTTTAATAGAAAACGGACAGTTCAAATTGAAGGATTCCATTGGCGTGAATCTTCCCAAAGAATGTCAAATGAAATTGGGTGGTTATGTAGACCTCAGCAAACAATTGCATTTGGGAGGCACCTTGATGGCCAAAGGCAGGAAGTTGCCATTCACGATCACTGGGGATATGAAAAATCCGAAATTGACCGTGGGATGGAAAGGTGCATTGAAAGAAGCTGCGGCGCCTGTGATGGCCCAGCTGAAAGACAAAGCGTTCGATGCATTGAACAAACAGGTTGCCGACATACTCAAAGAAGCCAAGGAAAAGGCGGATCTGATGAGGTCTAACGGAAAAGAAACGGCCGAAAAAATGCGCACTGAAGCCAAAGAGTTGGCAGCGAAACAGCGGTCCGAAACCGACAAAGCCTA
>JAIYBO010000026.1 GCA_027488495.1 Bacteroidota bacterium
GCGCTTCAATTCTCGCAACTGCATCACCGCTTTACCCACCTCTGCAGCACTCTGCATAATGATTTCAGCCAAACTCTGAATGCCCTGCTCATGAGGATTCACTCCATGAAATTGCATTTTTTTACATGATGCATGAATGTAATCAGCAACATCATCCATGGCAGTTGCCAAATAGTGAATGTCCTCACGGTCAAATGGCGTAATAAAATTCTTACCCAATTCGGTAAAAATATTATGCGTTATCTCATCATTCTTGTGCTCATAATCTTCAATCTGCTTGCTGATGGCCAATCTTACATTTGGGTCGGCTTCAAATACAAACTGATGTAACAATTTACCCATCTCTGTGACGTTCTGGGCCGTTTGTTCAAACAAGCTATAAAATACCTTGTCTTTTGGTAAAAAAATGCTGAGAATGTTGTTCAATGCCATAGGTGTATTTTTATCGCAACAAATTTACCTTCAGCTAGAATACAAAAATTCCCTTAATCCATATTTAACATAAAGTTAACATTGGGCCGATTTATACATCTGTTGCAGTCTTTGCGTCAAGGATAAAATTTGTATTTCGAAATCCCTATACTCGGCCGACGAAATAATCCCCATCTCCTCAACCGCTTGTAAGTAGCTCATTAACCGCAAACACCGAGAGTAGGCATCGTACATTTCCTTCTGTGTACCTAAATTTACACCCCCACTCACCTGCCGCGCCGTTCTCAACATCTCATCCCCCAACTCCTTAAATTCTGCATTGCTCATGCGATTCACCATTTCCAAAGTGTTAAAGCCCAACTGCCAAGCCAGATCTTGATAATTATTTGATTCCATCATGCTGCAATTTTGTTCCGAACAATCAAATCATTCGTTGAATAAACGGATATAAACGATTATAAACGAATCACTCTCACGCTCCCAATAGACACAATGCACCCATACAACACATACCCATATAACCACTCAACCTATAACCAAGACCTTCCCCTATCACACATCAAAGAATCAAAAAAAGGGGCAGCCAAATGGCCACCCCTTTCTATAGTATTTCGCAAACCCAATTGGCTTGCACAACATACATAGTTATTTACTGTCCCACCAAACTTTCTTGTCGGCCAAATCATTCACACCAATGGCACCTGGGAATTTCGAATTGTATAAACGCTCGTCCAAAGAATATGGATATCTACGTGCAATTCCAGAAATACTCGCAAGCGGTGATGGTGTCAAGGTTGGAACACCCGTTCTGCGCCAATCGTTGTAAGGTTCCAACATCGTGAAACCAGACACGTATTTGTGCGTGAGGATTTTCTCCAAAGTGATAGTACCCGCTGTCTCACTCGCTTGAGCGGTTACGTACGCCGCAGGAGCAGCACTTCCAGTCACCAATTCAACGTGTGCTTTAATTGCATCATTGTGAGCTGTTGCCGCTGCGCCTTTATTACCAGCCGCAAACTGGGCTTCAGCCTCAATGAATAACAATTCTACATAAGTAGCCAAAGGCGTTACACTGGTTTGTGATGCAAAATAAGATCCGAAATCACTGATGTTCTTCACGGCCTGACTGCCCAATGCAGCACCTACATACTTGCCACTGTCGTTGGTGGTAAAATATGACCCAATGCGCGGATCGTTGATGCTGTTCATCAAGTCTACCAATTTTGCACCCGCCAACATGTATCCAGAACGCTCTACCTGAGTGAATGCATACCATTGATTGTACTCGTTGGCATTGCTTCCAAAAACACAATTTGCATCAGCCGCAGAACTCGTAAAACCAGCAGCCTTAGCTTTAGAAACATAGTCCAAAGCCTTGGTGTGCCAATTTGCATCACGATTGCTTATTCTCATCGCATAACGCGCCTTGATTGCGTAGGCCAAACCTTTCCATTTGGCAGCGTCACCACCATAAATGAAATCGTCTGAACCAGGAGCCAATGCGTTTTCGGTTTTATCCAACAACACAACAGCCTCGTCCAACATCGTTTGCATGGCAGCAATGACACTCTCTTGTGCATCATACTTGGCGCTATATTCACCCGCCTCGCCATTCAAAGCTTCAGACCATGGAATGTCTCCCCACATGTCTGTTGCAGCACCCAACATCATGGCGGTCATCACTTTGGCCATACCTTGATACGTGGGGTTCGCGTCGCCCGCAGCCTTTTCCAACAAACGCATGTTCTTCAATCCACCTTTGTAAATGGTTCCCCATTCGTTTTCAACGTCGCCCTCATCAATGATGTAAGCACCCTGATCCAACGACTGGTTCGATACACCCTCACTGTGCTGAGCCCACATACTTGTTGTGCGCGACAATGATCCGCCATACGTAGCAAAAACAGCCAACTGACAGGCGCTATTCAACAACGCAGGGTTTGCTTCTGATGGAGCGTTGGGCGATACTTCGTGCCCAGAAACCCACTTCTTACAAGAAGTAAACAACACTGCGGTTCCCAATATTATTGCAAATAATTTTTTCATTGTTTTAAACTTTAACTGTGATTAAATACCCAACTTGATATTGAACATAAACGACTTCAAACCTGGGTTGTTGAAATAATCAAAACCACCAATGTTAGAGCTTGCACCTGTTAAGCTAGTCTCAGGATCAACACCAGGATATTTGGTGCTCAACCACAAGTTGCGACCCACCATACCCAAGTCAACATAACTCAAGTTCTTGTTGCCTTTCAAGTTGATTCTATAGCTTACACCCAACTCACGCAAACGTACCCAAGAGCCATCATAAACTGCCATTTCAGCAGAGCTACCTGGGCCATCACCCAAGTAAGAACGATAGTAGTTGAATGCATTGATCTCTCTGGTGTTCTCGGCAAATGTTAATTCGCTCTCATTTGTAATCAAACCGGTTTTAGAATCATACTTCGGTGTACCAGAAACAATGCGCTTACCTTCAATTTTGTAAGTAGCATCGCGGTTGGCAGCATCTTCGATAATTCCATACTGCGACATACGTGCGTAGGTTCCACACCAAATGTCACCACCCTTGCGAACATCAACCAACGCGGTGATGTTTAATCCTTTGATATTCAAGGTATTGCGCAAAGAACCGATCCAATCTGGGTATGGATTACCAATGTTTCCACGGGTATTGTTCAACACTGGCAAACCGTTAGCACCAATGATCATAGAACCATCAGAGTGGCGTAAAAC